>JAHFDB010000002.1 GCA_023249195.1 bacterium
AGAGATTCAAGGTTTTTTCAGCAACAGGGCCCATACTTGTTTTCGAACGATCCTTTAACGGATATAAAAACCAAAACGATCGTATCTCTTTCTGATTTAAAAACGTCTGCAACTCCCCTTCAGAGGAAAAAACCTGATAATCTTTCCCAGATTGCAAAGGAACCCACTGGGCATCATACACCATATCCCCACATTGGACAGTCACAAGCTGCTCATTCTGAGCCCTATGTGTTGAAAAAAAAGCAACTGCAGAACGTAAATCTGTCATCACTTTAGGATAAACCGCCTCTATTGTAGACATCAATGCCGGATGGAGCAACACTGCACCTATCAAAAATGGGATTAAAAATTTTCTCCTCTCAGAAAAAAAACGCACGCCTTGAAGAACACACATAATAAAAACAGGATACATAAACAGCATAAACCGACCATAAAAAGGGTATCTGTGAAAACCAGAAGCCACAATCACTAGCACTACCATGCTCAAAAAAACCCGCTCTAAAGAAACATCCTCTTTGTATTTAATCACCTTATAAATCATCAAAACAAATCCGGTCAATACAACAACCCCAATAAAAAGGGCATACCCCCAAAAATAAAAAGCCGCAATCCCCCCCCCATGGAAACCCATAGGCATGCTATAAGAAATACTCTTACTCGGGTCTATTGGCAAACCAAATAAATACCGAACCACCCCAAAAGACGCCACTCCCAGCCACGACACGGCCTTCCACAATGATGTAAGGGGAAGAAAGGTCTGATAAGTCTCTTGATTCCAAAAAGCAGAAAGCCCTTTCATATCCACCTGATAAGACACGGTTAAAAAATAAGTAGCCATGCTATTCAGAAGAAAAAAAAGTCCTATCCCAAACACCTTTACAAAAGGCTTCCAATCCGACTTTTGAATTTGACACACCCACACAAACATCACACTCGCCAAAACAATTATGCTTGTATAGGAAAACCAAATAGAAAGACTGCCCACACACAGAAAAGCGAAATACATACCAGAAGAAGGTGACTTTCTACACTTCTCGAATATCCACAAAATGAATACCGAAAAAAGCAAATCTGTCGAATAGTGTCTAAATTCTCCTGCATAATAGATCGCTCTTTCTGACACCGAAAAAAGAGCAGTGCCCAAGACAGCATAAAAAGAAGATGTCCACAAAAAAAGCAGTCTTGATAAAACCATCAGCGCAAAAATACTGCTCAAAAAAGGAATCAAACGAAACGCCCACTCTTTGTACCCAAGATAGGACGTCACACATTTTACCCCTTCTAAATATCCCAAAGGAGAAGCGGTATGCGGCTTCAAAACCAAGTCTTGGTAAGACCCTGCCTGCACTTGCAAGGCTAAGCCCGATTCATCCCTCCAAAAAGGCCTGTTTGAAACATAAGAAATACCCCTCAACCCTATTCCCAAAACAAGAAACACAATCAATACGATTTTTTGAAAGCGACTCATTTCGTAAGGAAAGCCTCAAATTCTCTCCTAAAATGTCTGACCGCACTTGCAATAGGCCATCCTGCGGCATCCCCAAAAGAGCAAATGGTTTTCCCCTCCATTTTCTTAGTGATATCGACCAACAAATCAATATCTTTCTGTTTTCCCTGCCCGTGCAACAATCGGTGCAATACTTTTTCAAGCCATCCCGTACCCTCTCGGCAGGGGCTGCATTGACCACAGGACTCATGGTGATAAAATCGGGAAAAATTCCATGTGTTTCTGACGATGCAGGTCGATTCATCCATCACAATAAACCCGCCAGACCCCAACATGGACCCGGTCTCAAAGCCACCCTCCATCAAAGACTCATAACTCATTAAGCGAGGTGCGCCAGCCGCTGTTCTCAAAATCAGTTCTTTAGGTAAAATAGGCACAGAAGACCCCCCAGGAATAACCGCCTTTAATGCCTTTCCATCTTTGATTCCTCCGCAATAGTCGCTAGAATAAAGAAACTCTTCTACAGGAAGTCCCATTTCAATTTCATATACCCCGGGATTGTTAATATGACCACATGCAGAAATCAATTTGGTTCCCGTACTTCTCCCAATTCCAATTTTTGAGTAGGCCTCGCCCCCATTGTTTACAATCCAAGGAACAGAAGCCAATGATTCCACGTTATTCACAACTGTAGGACACCCATACAAACCAACGGTAGCAGAAAAAGGCGGCTTTAATCGAGGATTCCCTCTTTTACCCTCCAATGACTCCAACAAAGCGGTTTCTTCTCCGCAAATATAAGCGCCTGCACCCAAATGAACATATAAATCCATTGAAAAACCCGAACCTAATATATTCTCACCCAAATACCCATGCTGATAAGCCTCTTGGATAGCAGCTTCCAGTTTTTTAGCAATCCACATCAATTCGCCTCGAATATAAATATACGATTTATGGGATCCCAAAGCATATGAAGACACAATCATCCCCTCAATCAAGCGATGGGGAATCATCTCCATTAAATACCGATCCTTAAAGGTTCCGGGCTCACTTTCATCCGCATTACACACCAAATAACGAGGCTTCCCGCTTTTTCGATCCAAAAAACTCCATTTCATTCCCGTCGGAAAACTCGCTCCACCTCGCCCACGAAGCCCTGACTTTTTCACCTCTTCAATCACATCATCCGGAGACATACCCCTCAATGCCTTCTCAACAGACGCATACCCACCCCTCAATTGGTATTCTTGGAAGCTAAAAATATCATTTTCTATATCTTTTAAAAGTATGTGTGTTGTCATAATCAGCTTAGGATTATAATCCGACAGGACATAAAACTGAAGCCTCATGTTTAAACATTCAAAAGAATGGGTATAACGGCTAAACCTCACTCTATGAGAATCTTTTTGTAAAGGAATTCTAAAATGTCTAGTCATTTTATTGGTTTTTTAGAAGAACTCGTCTCCCATGCACAAGCCAGCGGTCTCTCGCCCCGTCATACCACTTATTATCTTTCTCTGAGCGGAAATTCCTATATCGAGTTAGTCGTTTCAATGAATTAAACGAGTCCATTACCCAAAAAATCAAATTTAGCATTACATTTTTTTCATCTGAAGTATACAATGCGTTTTGCTATGAAAACGATGCCTCAATTGACCACAGAAACCCTGCGATTTTCCCTTACAGATATCGCCACTCCCAGCTTTGTCATTGACGAGTATCAGTTGAAGAAAAATTTGGAACTGATTCAAGAAGTTCGAAATCAGACAAACTGCAAAATTCTTCTGGCACTAAAAGCATTTTCTTCATTCTCTGTATTTGATCTTATGCGACCTTATCTCGATGGATGTACCTCAAGCTCACTCCACGAAGCCAAACTTGCCAAGGAATCTTTCAAGAAAGATGTTCATATTTACTCGCCAGCTTTCAAAGACACTGAATTTGATGAAATTGCCAGTTACTCCAATCACATTGTTTTCAATTCCCCCTCACAACTGTCTCATTTTTCAGAAAAGTTAGGTGACCATCCTCACATGGAAGTCGGCGTTCGACTCAATCCTGAATTTTCTCAAACAAAAACCCCCCTTCATGACCCATGTATTCCAGGCTCACGCTTCGGCATCACAAAAGAAAACCTTGATAGGGTTGACTGGTCCAAAATAGACGGGGTTTTAATTCACGCACTCAGTGGACTTTATGTGGATCACTTTGAAAACCTATTAGCCATTTCAGAAAAAAAGTTTGGGCACCTTTTCTCCAAACTCAAATGGGTCAATTTCGGCGGTGGCCATATGATTTGCGCTTCCAATTACGACAGAGCCCGTCTCTGTACCCTCATCAATGCATTTAAAGCCAAGTATGGAGTCCAAGTCATTCTAGAACCTGGTCACGGCATGGTTGTCAATACAGGCTATCTCGTCACATCCGTAATAGATATCGTTTCAAACGGGTGCGAAATCGCCATCCTAGACTGCGCCGCCAGCACCCATATGCCTGACATCTTAGAAATCCCCCTCCGTGCTGATATCGTCAATGCTGAACTCCCCGGGGTTCTTCCCTACACCTACCGTTTGGGAAGCAATACATGCCTTTCAGGAGACATCCTAGGCGACTATTCTTTCGCCAACCCTCTCAAACCCGGAGATAAAATAGCCTTTTGCGACATGGCCGCCTACACCATCGTCAAAAGCTCCACCTTTAATGGGGTCCAACACCCAGACATTGCCATCTGGCGATTAAACAATACCCTAGAAATAGTCCGAAGGTTTGGATACGAAGAGTTTAAAAACAGGCTTTCCTAGTCTGAAGTTTGAAAATAAGCGTCGAATCATTTTGTGCAATTAGACGGTATCCCAACTTTCCGATGATATTTTTTTCTGAATTTTTTTCTAAATCTAATGTTCTTTTATCTACAACAAGGTAATTAAATCGAACAAATCCAGCTTTTGCCTCATCATCTGACTTTTGTGGATTTGCTTTCTTGTAAGCCTCATAGTCAATAGTAGCCATCAGTCCACTACTGTAAGGAGTCACTACGTGGAGGCGATCCAGACCTAATTTAATAAAATCAAAACCATCCTTATTAAGCAAGACCGTAGTTGTAGGAGTCACTTCATCCAAATTGGCTAAAATAAATTCCGAGGTTTTCTTTGCGCTATAAAGTTTGTCTCTTGTTTCTTGTGTTAAAAAAAAGGTAGGCAAAGGTGGGATTCCAATGGTTATCTTTTGATGCATTGAATGATAAACTATATGACAGGCCCATACAATTTGAAAAATAATGACCATTACTACTAACTTAACTCTCATTTCTTTTGGAAACAAGCTAAACAAATGTGTAAGCAGCCATACTCCAAGAACCATAACGCCCAAATAATAATGTGGCCATTCCTTATTAACAAAAAATAATAAATAAACGGTATTAATCCAAATGGTTAGAGAAAGGCATCCATAAATCCTGTGTCTTGGTTGATTTATTTTATAAACAGCCACAAAACTTGCTAAAACAACCAAGGCTAGAAGAAGCGGTGAATAATAGCTTCCTAATAGTACGTGTTGAATTTTGTCTAATACGGAAACAGTTCCAAGACTATTATTAGTTACATTTGAATCCATATTGGCATGGTAAGAGAACATAAATGCATTTAAACCTCTTGGATGTAATAAATAGGGATTCAATAGTACAAAAACCCCCCCAATAGCTAAGAAACTCGCCCCCATTTTCATGATTAAACCACCTATATCTTTTGGTTTAAAGCTCCACTTTTTTGCAAAAACAACATAGAAAAACAACATAGGTAAAAATGTCACGGATTGAATTTTTGTTGCTACTGAAATTCCGAAACAAATGACAGCTATCCAGTATTCTCTTTGAAGATTCAAGTGATCTTGAAATAAAAACCATATCCCCAATGACAACCAGAACAGCATTAGAGAATCTGGATGGGTCCAACACGCAGTTTGAGTATAGCAAGGCATCAAAAAAATCAATACGCTCATCGCTAAAGACTCTAAATCACCTAAATATTTTTTTGAAAGTTTATATGAAATCCATCCCGTACCCAAGGCGGGCAAAACAGAAACGAGTCTTGGCAAAAAAATCACCCAAGCTATTTTTTTACAGGCAATAAAAGAGTAAACAAGTAGTGTATTTAATGTAAAGTAATATAAACCGTAGGAATAAAAACCATAGCCAAAAAATTCTCTTATCTGATGAGCCCTAAGACCATGCGCCATTTTTGCATGAACATGCATATAGGCAAAAGTATCACAATCTAGGGCCTGGACTGAAATTAAGTCACAGAACCTAGAACATAAAAAAACCAGGATAACCAACAAGATAAAATAGACAAGATAAGAAATTGTACGAATACAAAGTGCTTTTTTCAAAAACATCTCCCTCTTCCAAACATCATTCTCCCTCTCAAATTATCATTTTATCAAGCATTCTAATAATTTCAATAAATTCTTACCTATTCAAGTCCTCATCCCCACCGTCCACAATCTTCCTGCATTATCGCCCTCTTTTCGATACGAAAAGAACTGGTCATTCTGACAACAGGTACATTTATTTGAATACACTATTTCTGAGCGATTCAAATCAAGACTCTCCCCTATTTGCTCACGATTTCTGGCTACAACATCATAATAAAGATCTCTATCCCGATCAATTTGATAGCACCTTCTACAAATAGCCGGCCCAAACCAAAAAGTAAATCCGTCTATAATTCCTAACGCCATGCGAACCTGGTCTAAAAATACCTTCATAATCCCCAATTCTGTACCCTCACGTCCTGCGTGAACAACCCCCACTAACTGTGGGTGCATCACTAAAACAGGCAAACAATCTGCCGTCTTTACGGCTACCACAATCCCTGGTTCTGTTGTCCAAATTCCATCTGTATCCTCTAGAACAGATGCATTGTCTATCCCAATTCTCTGAACATGCGCCGAATGTGTTTGATTCATTCTAACCACCTTGTGATTGGCAAGCCCTAAGGTTCTAACCAATTGAGAAAGCCCATTTTCAAGGGTATCATACGGCATATTCCGAGTAGACATTCCAGTTATAAAACCTGTTTTTTTCACTACTAATGACGTTGTCATCTATAAAAACAGTCTCTGTTTTTTGAATAGTTTACCCGGCAACTGTTGCACCATATCCTTCATCTCAAACAAGGTCAAAAACTGTAAAACTTGATGGACAGGCATTCCTGTTTTTTCCAAAATAGCTTCTAAACTCAAGGCCTCAACACCCAAGCACCCCCAAAGACGGGTTTCTTCGTCAGACAAATGAATGGGAATAGAAACGGACTCTAAAAGAGCGTTTTCTTGTTTAGTCTCAAACAAAGGCTGCGGACTCATATGCTGAAATTCTGCTAAAATATCTTCCGATTTTTGAACAAGTTTTGCCCCTTCCTGAATCAACAAATGCGTCCCTTTAGAGGTCTCCGAAAAGAGCGATCCTGGAATCGCAAATACCTCGCGATTTTGCTCAATAGCCAACCTAGCCGTAACCATAGCCCCACTCTTCTCGCCCGCCTCACAGACTAGAACGCCTCTAGAGAGGCCACTAATGATGCGATTTCGTTGTGGAAAATGATAAGGCAGAGGTTGAGTTCCCAAGGGATATTCCGTAAGCACCAATCCTTGTTTTGCTATTTTCTGAAACAATACCTTATTTGAATCTGGATAGGGGTTGTCGAGCCCAGTTCCCATCACCGCAACCGTATATCCCTCATACTGCAAGGTAGTCGTATGGGCAACCGTATCAATCCCCTCCGCCAAACCCGATACAATCACAAAATGCGCGGACAATTCCGATACCAAAAACGCTGCTGCACGCTCGCCATAGTCCGTAGCTTTTCGTGATCCTACCACGCCCAGCATGGGCTTAGACAACAAATCCAGGTTCCCTTTATAAAATAATACCAGTGGAGGATCCGAAATATGACGCAAACACTCCGGATACTGAAGCGAATGATAATACAAACACCCAATACCTTTTTCTTTTAATTTCTCCAGATATTTCTCTGGATCAAACCCTGAAAGACGTGTTCTAAGAACCTCCTGACGCTTCATAGAAGTCTGAGACACCCTCAGAAAAACATCAAATCCTGCAATCAAAGAGGTTTGATTTGGGAAAAGTTTCGCACATTCCACCATCCTCAAAGGATGATCAAAAAACAAAGTATGCAGTAGTAATAAATAGTATTCAGAATCAGGCATCATAAATCAGTCGTTCCTTCACAGAAGTATCAATAGCAACAATTTCCTCCAAGGAGGGATTCGAAAAATGGTCAAAAGAATCCACTGACTTTTTAACAAGTGCAGGAATATCAGAAAAAGAAAGTTTTTTATCCAAAAACAACGAAACGATCGCCTCATTAGCAGCATTCATTACAACAGGAAAAGTTCCTCCCAAAGCGCCACACTCAAAAGCCAACTTCAAAAGAGGGAATTTTTGAAAATCAGGCTCAAAAAACTGTAAGGCCGGCAATTCCGACATTTTTGTTTTAGGCCAAGGATTCGCCCATTTCTCAGGATACGTCATCACATATTGAAGTGGAAATCGCATATCTGGCAAGCCCATATGAGATAAAATTGTTCCATCTATAAACTCAACCATGCTATGCACAATACTATGAGGATGAACAACTACAACAATCTTTTCGAAGGGTACTTGAAATAAATGGAACGCCTCAATAACCTCTAGTCCTTTGTTCATCAATGTTGCAGAATCAATGGTAATCTTAGACCCCATTGTCCAACTCGGATGCTTCAACGCCTGCTCCAACGTAATCTCGGGAAAGGCTTCCAAAGGGGTGTGCAAAAAGGGTCCCCCAGAAGCCGTTAAAATCAACTTTTCAACCTGACTCGGATCTTCCCCAACGCCTGCCAGACACTGCTTCAAAGCAGCGTGTTCAGAATCTATGGGTAAAACAGACACCCCCATCTTCCTAGCCAAGGCCATAATCAACGATCCCCCAGAAACCAACACTTCTTTACATGCCAATCCTATCGTAATGCCCTTTTGAATCGCCCTATAGGTCGGCATCAAAGACGCCGTTCCCACAATAGCTACAATCAATAAAGAATGTTCATTCAATGTAGCTAACTCAACCAAACCGTCAGTACCCACAAAAATATGAAGATTTAAGCTATGTTCATGTGAATAAGCATCCAGATCTTGCCTATCTTTTTCAGTCAAAACACAGATATATTGAGGACGAAATTCCAAAATCTGCTCTTTTAACAATTCTGTTTTTTTCCCAGCAGACAATCCCACGATTTGAAACTTCTCCGGAAAAGCACGAACCACCTCCAAGCTCTGTCTCCCTACAGAGCCTGTTGAACCTAAAATTGACAGTTTTTTCATTAATTAAAAAAGAAATACATAAACGGAGAAACAAACAACGTACTATCTGCACGGTCATAAAACCCGCCATGCCCAGGCAATAGTTGAGAAGAATCCTTCACACCAAAATGACGTTTTACTAACGATTCATGCAAATCCCCCAGTTGCCCTACAACCGCCACCAGAGCGCCCAGCGCCCAATAAATCGATCCAAAATGGAAGGCCCTGATAAAGATACCTGCAAACACCATACTCCCCATAAAACCAATAATAGACCCCTCTACAGTCTTTTTAGGGCTCACATCTGACAAAGGATGCCGCCCTAACCATTTCCCTCCGAATAACGCCGCAATATCACCCGACCAAATCAAAGCCACAGAAAATAAAAAGTGATGAAACCCCTGGTGCCCCTCTCTCAATAAAAACATATAGGGGAAAGTAGCCAAAACAAACAAGACAATTCGGGCAGTCGCAAAAACGGGAGTCTTAGGAAAAAAAAGAATCTTTCTAGCTAATTCAAAAAATGAAAAACACACCATACCCCAAACAAATAAACGCATAGGAAAACTTTTCCAAATAACCAAGCAAGGCGGATATAAAACAGACAGCATCGCAATAGCTATCACACCTAAAGCAAACGACGAATAGATCTGAACCCCACTTTTTTTAGCCATCATAATCATCTCATAGGCACTAAGAATCGTGACTAAAAATACCCATAGAAAAAAACCAATCCCCCCAGTATTAATAAGGGTAATTCCGATTCCTAATAGAAATAATCCCGTGATAATTCTAGTGATCACTTGAAAGCCCCCCAAACCGACGCTCTCTATTCTGAAACTGCTTCAACACTTCAATCAAGCTCTCTCGATTAAAATCAGGCCAAAGTGTCTCTAAAAAAAACAACTCAGAATATGCAATCTGCCATAACAAATAATTACTCACCCGTACATCGCCACCGGTACGCACCAAAATCTCTGGATCAGGAATACCCGATGTATATAATTCAGATTCAAAATCAGCCTGAGAAACAGAAAAAGAAACGTCTTCTTTCCCTCTCTCAAGCATAGCCCTACACGCTTGAAGAATCTCATGACGAGCCCCATAATTAAGCATCAAATTTAATTGTAAAACACTATTTTTTGAGGTCATTTCCTCTGCTTTTCGAATGGCATCTTGAACATCGAAATGAAGCCCTTGAATATCTCCTAAACATCTCACTTTAACGCCTTCTTGATTCAAAGTAGGAATTTCCTTCGCAATCAAAAGCCTAAATAAATCCATTAAAAAACCAACCTCATCTTCAGGCCGTTTCCAATTCTCGGTTGAAAAAACGTAAACAGTGAGATACTCAACCCCAAATTCAACACATGCTTTGATTGTCTTGCGAAGCGCTTCAGCACCTTCTTTATGCCCATATGTCCTAGGCATATGTCTTTTTTTAGCCCATCGGCCATTTCCATCCATGACAATCGCCACATGCCTGGGCATTTTAGTCACATCTAACCCCACCTGAGAACACATGTCTTTAAGTGGCATTTTTCACCTAAATTCTCATAATATCGGCTTCTTTTTCAACAGTAATCTGATCCACAACATGAATATAATGGTCCGTCATTTTTTGAATATCCTCTTGTTGTTTTTTACACTCATCCTCAGAAATTTCTTTACCCTTTTCTTTCGCTTTTAAAGCATCTACAGCATCTCTGCGTACATTTCGAATTCCAATCTTACTCTCTTCCGCATGTTTTTTAATGACCTTAACCAAATCTTTACGGCGTTCCTCTGTTAATTCTGGAAACCTTAATCGAATAACCGTTCCATCTACAGAAGGGTTCAAACCTAAATCCGACGCCTGTATGGCCTTTTCTACAGCCTTCACTGCCGATTTATCAAAAATGCTTAACTGCAAAGTCATGCTCTCTGGAACAGACACCGAAGCTACCTGCTTAATGGACACCATTTGACCATAGTATTCAACCAAAATACGAGATAACACCTCCGGGTTCGCTCTCCCTGTTCTATAGGTCGCATATTGTGCCTTGGTATGCTCAATTGTCTTTTCCATTTTTTCCTTTAACTCATTACTCATCACCATTCCCTCCTATACAGGTCCCAATATTTTCACCCTCTAAAACTCGCTTAATATTTCCTTCTACCATCAAACTAAACACCACAATTGGCAACTTATTATCCATACTTAATGACAAGGCTGTGCTGTCCATAACTTTAAGTTTATTTTTAATCACATCCATATGAGGAACATTCTGATATTTCACCGCATTCGGATTCAAAATAGGGTCAGAATCATATACCCCATCCACCTTAGTCGCCTTCATCAAGATATCTGCCCTAATTTCTGCCGCCCTCAATGCTGCGGTAGTATCCGTAGTAAAAAAAGGATTCCCCGTTCCAGCAGCAAAAATAACAATTCGACCCTTTTCAAAATGCCTCAAAGCTTTCCTCAAAATAAACGGCTCAGCTACTTCTTTCATCTCAATAGAAGTCTGAACCCTCGACTCAACACCTACTTTTGTGAGTGCATCCTGCAGAGCTAAAGCATTCATGACAGTAGCAAGCATTCCAGTATAATCCGCTGTCACTCGATCCATTCCATTCGCAGCAGCAGCAACCCCACGAAAAATATTTCCACCCCCAATAACAATTCCAATCTGAACCCCTAAAGAGTGTCCCTCCTTAAGTTCATTGGCAATATAGACCAAAAATTTAGGATCAATCCCATACTCTCTTTCGCCCTTAAAAGCCTCTCCACTCAACTTAAGAAGAATACGCCTATACACCGTTTTATTAGATATCATAAAATTCCTTAAGACAACAATCTGACAGACGTGATACCCTGAACCGCTTTAATGCGGCTCAAAACAGCTTCAGTACATTGACCTGTAATATCCACAATATTATAAGCGATATTACCTCGACTTTTATTTACCATTTCTAAAATATTCAAATTTTCAGCGGCCAAAATAGAGGTAATTTGACCTACCATATTGGGAATATTTTGATTCACAATGACCAAACGTGCATCTCCGTTTCGCTCCGTAGAACAGTTCGGAAAATTAACTGAATTTGTAATATTCCCATTGATCAAATAATCACTAATCTGCTCAGCAATCATAATGGCACAATTATCTTCCGCCTCTTTTGTAGACGCTCCTAAATGCGGGATGCAAATCGTATGGGGTGATTTTAAAAGTGGATCAGTAGGAAAATCAGTTACATACAAAGCAATTTCCCTATTATTCAATGCCTTAATAATAGCCTCATCCTCTACAATTTCAGCCCTTGCAAAATTCAACAAAACAGCCTCTTTTTTCATTTTACTCAAAGTCTCTGCATTAATAAGCCCCTTTGTGTCAGCCGTCAATGACATATGCAAGGTAATAAAGTCACAAGTGGACAGCATTTTACTAAGACTACTAGCAGGCTTCACCGCTCTGGATAGCTCCCACGCACGACTCACAGAAATAAAAGGATCATACCCCTCCACTTCCATCCCCAATGCAGCCGCATCATTAGCCACCATCATTCCAACTGAACCCAAACCTACAACCCCAAGCTTCTTGCCTCTAATTTCTGCCCCTTTAAATCTAGACTTATTCTCTTCAACAAGTTCGTGAATTTTCTCCCCCTGTCCAACCAATGATCGGGTATATTCAACCCCACCCAAAATGTTTCGAGACGCCACAAATAAACTCGACAAGACCATTTCTTTGACAGCGTTCGCATTAGCTCCTGGTGTATTAAAAACGACAATATTTCTCTGTGTACATATCTCTATTGGAATATTATTAACACCCGCACCTGCGCGTCCAACAGCTTTGACAGACTCAGAAAAATCCATCGCATGCAAAGCAGCGCTTCTCACTAAAATTGCATCAGGATTTTGAATAGAGTCAGAAATAGAAAACCTGCTCTTATCAAAGCAATCCAACCCTATAGTCGCTATCTTATTAATGGTCTGAATTTTAAACATTGAATATCCTCTTTCTTTTAGATTTCACTAAGTAATCTACCATTTTCTTATCTACTTAGCCTAGACTAAAAACAAAAGCCGAATCAAAAAAATGATTCGGCTTTTAGCTTGATATAACACTCCAAAAGAAAAACTAACGTTTTCTAAACTGGAACCCTTTTCTAGCTCTCTTACGCCCATATTTTTTTCGTTCTTTGATTCTAGAATCACGAGTCAAAAACCCATTTTCTTTTAGCACTTTTCTAAACTCAGGATTTATAACCAATAAAGCTCTTGAAATTCCTAACAATCCCGCACCCACCTGACCTACAATTCCGCCTCCCAAAACGGAAATCTTGCAATCATACTGAGACTCAAAACCCAATTTTCTCAAAGGGCTCAAGAGTTCTGCCACTAAAATATCCGTACCCACGTAAGAAAGTGCAGGAAGGTCATTAATAATCACTTCCCCCTTGCCTTTATATAGCCAAACCTTAGCAATGGAGCATTTTCTTTTACCAGTCCCATAATAAACTTCTGAAGAAAGTTTGCCTTTCTTAGCTTTGACAGCCGTTGCAGATTTAGCCACACTTTTTTCTGTGTCTTTATCAGAATCAGAAAAAGCTTCTTTTTTTTCTTTCACTGGAACCGCTTTTGAAACTACTTTTTTAACTTCAGTTTTTGACACTTGGATATCCTTTTTTTCCTTGACTACCTTGTTTTCCATCGCTTACACCTCTTTCGCAACCGTCTCTAAAACCACAGGGTTCTGAGAAGAATGCGGATGCTCATTTCCAGAATAAATCTTCACCTTTTTCATAACTTGCTTACCTAGCTTAGTCCCAGGAATCATCCCCTTAACCGCGTCATAAATCACCTTAGTAGAATCTTTCTTCAACTGATCCTTCAAAGAAATAGATTTAATTCCACCAGGATAGCCTGTATGCCAATAATACTTTTTATCTGTCAACTTTTTCCCGGTCACTTTAATTTTATCTGCATTAATAACAACCACAAAGTCTCCATTATCCACAGAAGGGGTATATGTAGGCTTCGTTTTACCTCGTGCTAACATAGCTATTCTTGAAGCCAAACGACCCAAGGTTTGGCCATCCGCATCCACAACAAGCCACTGTCTCTTAACCTCTAAAGGTTTTTCATAATGTGATTTTTGCTGTTTCATTTTATCTCCTTTCGCGTTTAACTATCACTACAGTGACTAGTAATTAACCTTCACTAAACTTAACCCCTGAGGAGGTGCCGTCGTAAATAAATATTTTTTTTCAGCTCGCAGTACTTGGTCTGAAAATTCAGACACGCTTCTTTTTGCTTTCAAAACCTCAAATATTGAACCCATAAGATTCCTTACCATACGATAAAGAAAACTGTTGGCCTCAATTATCAAACAATAATACTCAAACACCTCATCTCTTCCATACAAATTTGGCATAACAATGTGTTCAATTTCAAATCTATTCACACATCTAACTGTAGTTTTCTCACTAGAACCCCTACTTCTAAAAACACTAAAATCATGTTCCCCTATCATTATTTGCGAAAGCGCGTCAAAAACAGAGGTCTCTGGTACAAACCCAATGTGAGTAACAAAATTTCTCAAATAGAGAGGCACATTTACCTCTGAAAACAAATATCTATATTCTCTAGATTTAGCACAAAATCGAGAATGAAACAAAGAATCAGTTTCAACCACATTTTTAATTCTAATGTCCCAAGGCAAAACAGAATTTAAAGCTCTCAAAATACTCTGAGAATCTATCGACTCTGTGATATCAAAATTAACAACCTGCCCTTCTGCATGAACCCCGGCATCTGTTCTACCAGAAGCCACCAAAGAAACCTCAACTCCAACAATAGTAAAAAGTGCTTTTAGCAACTCACCTTCTACTGTCCTGAACTCACCTTTTTGTCTTTGAAACCCAGAAAAAAAAGTTCCCTGATATGACAGTTCACACTTAAAATGTCTAATCGACCAACTCTATTAAAGAAATAGAAGCACCATCTCCAAGCCGATTAAACAGCTTAGTTACCCTCGTGTAGCCACCTTGTCTCGTAACATACTTAGGCGCAACAGACGAGAAAATCTGATCCACCGTCTCCGGTCTTGGCAACACTTTCAAAGCCATTCTTCTTGAGTGCAAAGTCCCTGCTTTACCCAAAGTAATGAGCCTTTCAACAATACGCCTAACGGCTTTAGCTCTAACATCAGTAGTCTTTATCTTTTGATGCGCAAACAAAGCAACTGCCAAATTTCTCAACAAAGCAATCCTCTGATCTGTTGGCTTTCCCAACTTCTTATTTCCTTTAGCATGTCTCATAGCAAAGTCCTCTTTCCCATAACATTTAAAGCTTTGGCCTAAAAGACCTCTGCTCCTTTCAATATCAAACCATATTGCTTCAACTTAGCATTAATTTCATCCGCACTCTTTTTGCCAAAGTTTTTAATCTGAATAAGCTCAGACAAATCCTTTTCAATAAGTTCAGATACCGTTTCAATTCCAGCTCTTTTCAAACAATTAGACGAGCGTGCAGAAAGCTCCAAATCATCAATTGATAAAGATAAAATGGACTCCTTAGACTTTTCCCCGCCACTAACAGCAGAAGAAAGCTCTGAAACAGACTCTATCGGCAAAGGTTTCTGATTCATACAGCCAAACAACTCAAATCGGCTCATTAAAATCTGTGAAGCCTCTTTGACAGCCTCCTCGGCTTCAACACTTCCATTTGTCCACACATCCAAAGTCAAACTATCATAATCAAGTTCTTTACCGACACGAATGCTTTCAACTTGATGATTCACTCTAACAATAGGAGAAAACGAGGCATCCACAAGAATGGTATCAATAGGCAACCCATCCCTCTTTAAAATTTCTGCAGGTGCATAACCAACCCCTTTATCTAAAACCAAGTCCATCTTAATTTTTGAATCCGAGGAAACTTCAGCTATATGCCAATCCGGATTTAGAATCTGAACCCCGGTAGGAAGTTGAATATCCTTAGCCTTTAACTTCCCTTTCTTACTCGTCTGCAAAGACAGTTTCAAAGGAGTCTCAACATCAGCCTTAAAAACAATCCCCTTAAAATTACAAATAATATCGAAAACATCTTCCACTACATTTGGAATAGTCGAAAACTCATGCTTAACACCCTCAATAGAAATAGAGGTAATAGCATACCCAGAAAGGGCAGAAAGCAAAACCCGTCTAATAGAATTACCCAAAGTAATTCCCATTCCCCTTTCTAAAGGGGAAACAACGAATCTCCCCCCCCCATCCGACATCTGTTCAAATTTAACCCAAGGCAATGGCTTTGACACGTGACATCCTCCTAAAAACTACATAGAATAAAATTCGACAATTAATTGCTCTTCCACCGGAATATCTATCTCATCTCTTGTCGGTATATGCAAAACCTTCACAGATTTTTCTTTTTCATCATAAGACAACCAGCTAGGCAGAGTCTTTTCTTTGACTCCTTCCAAACGAGTTAACATAAAACCATCTCCCTCGGCTACTCTCAATGCAACAACATCTCCAGCCTTAAGTGTATAAGAAGTAATATTAACCTTACCTCCATTTACACTAAAATGGCCATGACGAATAAGCTGTCTAGCATCCTTTCTTGACTTAGCAACCTTCGCTCTAAACAGAACATTATCCAATCTTCTTTCAAATAAAGACAATAAATTGTGACCCGCAATACCCTTTAACTGCAAAGCTTTTTTAAAATAAATTCTCATCTGAGTTTCAGAAACAGAATAGAAAAATCTAAGCTTTTGTTTTTCTCTCAAACGACGCCCGTATTCAGAGGTCTTTCTAGTGACAACAGAACGAATCCCAGGAGGATAATTTCTCTTTTCAATAGCACACTTAGCGCTCTCACATCGAGCACCCTTTAAATAAAGTTTCTCTCGATTCCGTCTACATATTTTACAACTCGCTTCTAAATACCGTCCCATACTAGTTCTCCTATACTCGCCTTCTTTTTCTTGGTCTACATCCATTATGGGGAATAGGGATAACATCTTTAATTGATTCAACATCTAACCCTGTCGATTGCAGTGCACGAATGGCAGTTTCACGCCCAGCTCCGGGCCCCTTTACTAAAACATGAATACGCTGCATACCTGATACTTCCATAGCTTTTTTAGCGGCCATCTCCCCTGCTTGCTGAGCAGCAAACGGAGTTCCCTTCTTAGTACCCTTAAATCCCGCAGCACCAGTAGAAACAGATGCAATAACCTGCCCTTCCAAGTCAGTAATACACACAATAGTGTTATTAAAAGTTGACTTAATATGAGCAACCCCCAAAGGAACACTTTTCTTAACTTTTTTCTTAACTTTTAATGCCAAATCAAAATCCTCCTAGCCTTTGTTTACTTAGTAACTTTCTTCTTCCCTGCAATAGCAACGCGCTTACCCTTTTTGGTTCTAGCGTTAGTATGTGTCCTTTGCCCACGAACAGGCAATTTTCTCTTATGCCGTGTTCCCCTGTAAGATCCAATATCAAGCAAACGCTTAATATTTTGATTCACACGCCTTCGTAGATCCCCCTCCAGAACATAACTGCCCATGGCTGTCCGAAGCTTTACTATTTCATCTTCAGATAAATCTCTAACCCGAACATCCGGATTCACAGAAGCTTCCTTCAAGATATCCTGAGCACTTTTGAGACCTATTCCATACACATAGGTCAGTGCAATCTCTATTCGCTTATTTTTTGGTAAATCGATACCGCTTAAACGTGCCATATGTCTCTCCTACCCTTGTCTTTGCTTATGTTTACTATTTACGCAAATAACGCGCAAAACTCCATACCGCCTAATCATTTTACAATCCTTACAAATTTTCTTAACAGAAGCTCTAACTTTCATAATACCTACCTCATTTTAATCTATAAATTATTCGACCTCTAGCCATATCATAAGGAGAGAGTTCCACTTTAACAGCATCACCTAAAAGAACTCTAATATAATTCTTACGAATTTTTCCTGAGATATGTGCCAATATAATCTGGCCCGTTTCTAATTTCACCTTAAACTGTGCATTAGGTAGAGACTCCACAACAACACCAGCCAACTCAATTACATCTTGATTTTTAGACATTTTTTCCAGACTCTTAATTTAAGGTTAGTATTTCAGGACCATCTTTACCAATAAAAATAGTATTCTCATAATGAGCAGACCATTTTCGGTCGGCCGCTATTATAGTCCATTTGTCTTGTAATGTTAAGATATCAAATGCACCAATATTTACCATAGGTTCAATTGCAAAAGTCATCCCCTCCTTCAAGGTCACCCCCTGACCTCTTTTACCATAATTAGGGATCAAGGGTTCTTCATGCAATTGAGCCCCTACTCCATGACTATAGAGATCTCTTACAATCGAAAAACCAGCTTCTTCTACATGTTTTTGAATAGCATAAGAAATATCTCCTAACCTATTTCCAGGAATAGCAAATTCAATTCCCTTAAAAAAAGACTCCCTTGTAACATTAACCAGTGTCATCACTTCAGAATCAACTGGCTCCAACATAAAAGTTCTAGCCGCATCCACATGAAACCCTTGATAAAAAACCCCGATATCAACACTTACAATATCCCCAGGATAAAACACTTTTGATTCATGGGGGATACCATGAACAACCTCTTCATTTTTGGATATACAAGAAGAATGCTCATACCCTCTATATCCTAAAAAAGAAGGTTTAGCACCAAGGGCAGTAATCTCATTAAAAATAAGCCTATCTAATGCAAATGCATTCATGCCAACTCTAGTCGAAATTTCAACTTTATCAAATACATTAGCGAGAATTTTACCCCCCTGCCTCATACTTTCAAGGTTTTGTGGGGTTTTCAAAATAATTTTAGACATAAAATTTTTCTATTATTTTGTTATAAACATTTGCAGGAGAGTCTAGCGCCGAAACAGACACAAGTCTATCACCATAATACTCAACAAGCTCATTAATTTCATTTTCAAAAACTTGAAATCTATTTCGAATCACAAGCTCATTATCATCTGGCCTGGTCATAAGTGCCCCCAGGCAAACATCGCAAACATCCAAAATCTTTGAAGGGCTATATTCAGTATGATAAAGCATCCCGCATCCGGTACACACCCTTCTTCCCAAAAGCCTCTTCATTAAATGCACCAAATCAACCTGAAGATAAAAAACCTGAAGAGTTTCCTGTCCAACTACATCCAAAAGCTGATCCAAAACTACAGCTTGAGACACTGTCCTAGGAAAACCATCTAAAATAAATCCCCCATCAATATAGGGTCTAAAAGAACTCTTGAAAATCTCTACTACTATTGTATCTGGAATAAGACTTCCTGAAGCAGCATACTCCTGTATACTATTTCCCAAGACACTCCCAGACCCTATTTCATCTCTAATGATCTTCCCTAAAGAAAGATTAAACAAATGGTAGTTTTCGCCGATAGACGCAGCCTGAGTACCCTTACCTGAACCTGGAGCCCCTAACAAAACCAATCTTAAGCTCATAAAAACCCTTCGTATTTTTTAGATACTAAAAGAGAATCTATCTGACGCAACAAATCAAGAGTTACACCAACAATAATTAACAAGGCCGTACCGCCTAGCCCCATAAAACTAGTTATTTTAGTCAAGTTAGCTGTTACTATAGGAACAAGAGCAAGAAAAGAAAGAAAAATAGCCCCAACCAAAGTTAATCTTGTAATAATTGCCTCTAGATATTCCACTGTTGATTTGCCAGGACGAACCCCCATAATAAAACCACCGTATTTTTTTATATTATCAGACAATTCTTGGGGATTAAAGGTAATCGCTGTATAAAAATAAGTGAAAAAGAATATTAACAAACAGAAAACAAAATTATACAAAAAACCATCATACCTATAGTAAATACTAAAAAAATTCTTAACACCCTCAATCTGAGTATAATGAGATATCATTAGAGGAAACTGCAGAACAGCAGAAGCAAAAATAATAGGCATAACACCACCTTGAATAAGACGCAATGGAATATAGGTGCTTTTACCAGTATATAACTTCCTACCTACTATTCGCTTTGCATACTGCACTGAAATCTTTCTCTGAGCTTCCTGAACAACAATTATTGAAACAATAATCATTAAAAAAACAACAACCAACACAAATACACCCAAAAGACTCACCCCACCCTGTATAAGGGTATAGGTATTGTGAATATAATTAGGCATTTGAGCAATAATTCCAACAAAGATTAGTACAGAAGCACCATTCCCAATTCCAAATTCAGTAATAAGTTCACCAAACCACATAACCAGTGAAGCACCTGCAACCAAACCTAAAACAGAGTAGAAAAGAAAGAAAAGAAAAGATGTGTCTGGGTATAAAAAATCTCTAAATCCAATAGTCATTACGGTTGCCTGCACAAAAGCAATAGTAATAGCTAAATACCTCGTGTATTGAGAAATCTTTTTTCTTCCAAATTCACCTTCCTCAGAAAGTTCTTTAAGCTGAGGCCATATAATAGTAAGAAGCTGAATAATAATAGAAGCATTAATGTAAGGAAGCACCCCCAAGGCAAAAACAGAGAACCGGCTGAGGCCCCCACCTGAAAACAAGTTAAAAAACCCGAGAACCCCCCCCTGAGAAAAAAGCCTCTCGAGAGAAGCAAGATCAATTCCTGATATAGGAATATGGGTACCTAAACGATATAAAAACACAATAAAAAGAGTAAAGAAGACCTTTTTTCTTAAGTCCTGAAGCCTGAAAATAGAAAAAAAATAATTCATCTCTCAGACAACTGATTCACTGATCCCCCACAACTTTTCAGTTTTTCAAGAGCGGTCTTTGAAAAATAATGAGCATGAACTATTAGTTTTTTTGTAATTTCACCTGTTCCTAAAATTTTAATCTTGACCCCCCTCTTGGTCTTAACAAAACCTTTCTCTCCCAAAGAAACCGCATCAACGACATCACCCTCTTGAAAAAAAGTCTCCAATTTATTTAAATTAACAACACATATAGATTCCTGAAATAATTTATTGCCAATCCCACGTTTCTTGGGCAACCTTCTATATAATGGTATCTGCCCTCCCTCAAACCCTGTCCTTCGTGAATAACCAGTTCTGCTTTTCTGACCCTTATGCCCCCGACCTGATTCTCCACCCTTCCCAGAAGAATTACCTCTTCCTTTTCGAGTAGATTTCTTAACAGATCCTTTTGCAGGTTTAAATTCAAATTCTTTCATGATATTTTCCTTACTATTTTATGAAACAACCACAGGTTCTTCTTGAACAATTTCTTCTTTTCTAACATATACAGGGATATTTCTCCCCCTATATCTAATCTCATCTTGTAAATTTCTGCACCCGGACAAAGCCACCAAAGCAGCCTTAGCTGAATTAATAGAATTATTAGAACCCAATGTCTTCGCAACAATATCCTTAATACCTAAAGACTCTAGAATAATTCTCACAGCCCCGCCAGCAATAACACCTGTCCCAGGTCTTGCAGGTTTTAAAATAACTTTAGATGCACCAAACTTACCCTCGACCATATGAGGCAAAGTACCAGAAACAATATTAACCTTAAATAAAGATTTTTTTGATTTCTCAATAGCCTTTCTAATCGCGTTAGGTACTTCCTTAGATTTCCCAACACCTATCCCCACAGAGCCCTTTAGGTCCCCTGCAATAACAAAGGCCCTGAAAGCCATCCTCTTCCCACCTGTAACAACCTTATTAATTCTATCAATTTGAATAACTTTTTCAACAATACCATCATCTTGTGCATTGTTTTTACCTCTATTCTGCTCCATACAAAATACTCCTTATTAAAAACTTAACCCGTGTTCTCTTGCAGAATCCGCGAGAGCCTTCAACCGACCTGAATAAATATATCTCCCACGATCAAAAACAACCTTTTCAATATTCAAAGCTTTAGCTCGCCTCGCAAGCTCTTCACCTACACTCTTTGCTGCATTTAACTTAGTCATTCCCGTAATCTTCAGAGAAGAAGCTGAAGCTAAAGTAACACCTTTTTGATCATCAATAATCTGAACAAAGATATGCATATTACTTCTAAAAACAGACAATCGAAGCCTCTCATGAGTACTCTTAATTGCTACTTTACTTCTTTTAACAATTGACTTTGCCATATAATTTACTCCCTACTTCTTAACGCTCTTACCTTGTTTCTTTTTAATAAACTCCCCCATGTACTTAATTCCTTTGCCCTTATAGGCGTCTGGAGCCTTGAGAGATCTAATATTTGAGGCAACCTGACCTACAACTTCTTTATCTATTCCCAAAACCTTAATTTTATTCTGACCTTCAACAACAAAAGAAATACCTAGAGGTGGCTCAACAACAACCGGATGAGAAAACCCCAAAGAGAAAACCAGTGATTTACCTTGAAGCAAAACTTTATAACCAACCCCAATAATTTCTAAATCTTCATGAAAACCAAAAGATACACCCTGGATCATATTTACAATCAAAGCCCTATACAACCCATGTTTAGCATCCAAACTCTTATCCTGGTTCAAATTTACAACCTCAATTATTTCTTCAGAAATAGCCAAAGAAATACCCTCGCACAAAGACAAGCTCAATGACCCTTTTACACCCTGAACATTGACGATCGAATTGTCAAACGAGACTTGAACATTTTTATCTTTTTTGATTAATTTTTTTCCAATTCTAGACACACAATTCTCCTTGATCTTCCTAAGAAATAATTCCCAAAAGTTCACCACCAACATTTGTCAAACGAGCATTTCTACCGGTAACTACTCCCTTAGAGGTAGACAAAACACATATTCCAAAACCATTCATAACCTTAGGAACCTTATGTTTTTCGACAAATACTCGCTTACCTGGCTTACTCACACGCTCAATTTTACTAATTAAAGATCTTCCATCAGGGGTATACTTCAACCCCACCTTAATCTGCTTCTTATTAAGATCCTCACTTAAGACTTCGTAGTACTTGATAAAACCTTCTTCTTTAAGTATTTTAATGATAGAAAGCTTCATTTTTGAAAAAGGAAATACAACATCATCCTGCTTAATAAGATGTGCGTTTCTAATTCTTGTAAACATATCTGCAATTGGATCTGTTACTGACATTGACAACTCCTTACCACTACCATGATGCCTTCCTAATTCCAGGAAGATGACCACTAGACGCTAACGTTCTAAAACAAATTCTACACAACCCAAAGAATCGTAAAAATCCCCTAGGCCGGCTACAAATACCACAACGATTTCTATATTGAACCGTATCTTTTTTTCTATTATTTCTCAATACTATAGACGTCTTTGCCATGTATAACTACCTTCCTAAAATACTCAATTCTTCCTAAAGGGCATACCCATCAATTTTAACAATTCATAGGCTTCTTCATCATTTTTTGCAGTTGTAACAATAGTAATATCAAACCCTCTTACGCGATCCATATTCGCCAAATTAATCTCAGGAAAAATATTATCTTCCTTGATTCCCAAAGAATAATTACCTCTCCCATCAAAACTATTAATAGGTATGCCTCTAAAATCTCTGATCCTAGGCAAAGCTGTATAAATCAACTTTGTCATAAAATCAAACATCTTTTCTGATCTCAAAGTAACCTTACAGCCAATAGGTTGGCCCTGTCTCAATTTAAAATTAGAAATAGATTTCTTAGCTTTAGCCAAAACAGGCTTCTGACCTGTAATAGCAAGTAATTGATCCATCGAGTAATCAACTACTTTAGAATTACTAATAGCTTCTCCCAGCCCTCTATTAACCACAATTTTAACCAGTTTAGGGACTTCCATAATATTGCTATAGTTGTATTTTTCTTTCATTGTACTTCTAACAACAGAAAGATAATGTTTTTTTAATGTAGACATAGCATTTCCTAACCTAAGACCTGATTATTTTTTTTTGAAACTCTCATCTTTTTGCCATTCACTTCTCGAAAAGAAATAGAAACTGCTTTCCCATTGTCAGACAAAGCCAACTTAGACCAAAAAATTGGCCGAGGCTCCTCAACAATGGCACTCTTAGCTTTATCAGAATCTTTCTTATGTTTTTTGACAATATTAACACCTGTCACAAGACACTTCTGACTTACAAGGTCTAGAGCAAGTATTTCACCTGACTTTCCTTTATCTTTTCCAGACAAAACAACCACTCTATCACCTTTTCTAAATTTATTCATTAGGACTCCTATACTACTTCAGTAGCCAAAGAAATAATTTTCATATAGTTCTTATCTCTAAGTTCTCTGGGAATTGGGCCAAATATTCGAGACCCTTTGGGAGCACCATCTGGATTAATAATAACAGCCGCATTATCGTCGAAAGAAAGACTAGTACCATCTGTCCGTTTAATTGTATTAATAGTTCTCACCACGACAGCTTTAACAACCTCACTTCGTTTGACAGCACCGCTAGAAAGAGCTTTCTTAACAACCGCAACAATAACATCTCCAACTCTAGCATATTTTCTTTTAGATCCACCCAGAACATGGATGCACATAATTTCTTTAGCACCAGAATTATCCGCCACATCCAAATAAGTTTGTAATTGTATCATTTCAAAGAATCCTTTTCAGCCGCTACAACTTCCACTAGTCTCCATTTTTTATTTTTACTAATAGGCCGACATTCCATAATCTGAACCTTATCTCCAACTTTAGCCATATTATCAACATCATCAACCAAAAACTTACTAGAGACTTTATAGACCTTTCCATAGGTCTTATGCCTTTTTAAAATAACAACTCTAACTGAAACAGTCCTTAATCCTGACCGCTTTACAACTTCTCCAACTTTAACTTTTCTTAAACTTCTCTCCACAAACTACTCCTTAAATATCAGTTTTAACCAATACCTTTGTTCTAATAGGCAACTTATAGGCAGCAAGCCTAAAAGCTTCCTTAGCCACTTCAAACTCAACCCCTGCAAGCTCAAACAAAATATGTCCTGGTTTTACAACAGCAACCCAAAATTCGGGGTCTCCTTTTCCCTTACCCATTCTGGTTTCAGCAGGCAATTTTGTCACACTTTTATCCGGAAAAATACGAACCCATACTTTACCGCCTCTTTTAATGTATCGAGTCATAGCTCTTCTAGCTGATTCAATCTGCCGGTCTGTTATTGGTGCAGCAGCAACAGCCTGCAAAGCAAAGTCCCCAAATGCAACATAATTACCTCTGGCCGCTTTGCCTCTATTTCTACCTCTTTGGGTCTTCCTATATTTAGTCTTTTTAGGTTGTAACATAACGATCCTCTTCTATCTAATTGTTTTCGACATCCGATTTTTTCATCTCGTTAAAGGTCAAAATATCACCTCGATAAACCCAAACCTTAACACCGATTTTACCAAAAGTGGTCAAAGCTTCGCTAAATGAATAGTCAATATCAGCTCTAAAAGTATGCAATGGAATCTTACCTTCCCTATGCCATTCAACCCTAGCAATTTCAGCTCCACCCAAACGACCCGAGCAACAAACCTTCACACCTTTAGCTCCAGATTTCAAAGATTTCTGGACTGTCATTTTCATAATTCTTCTAAAAGGAACTCTTTTCTCAAGTTGAGAAACAATCCACTCTCCAAGGAGACGAGAACTTAAATCCGGAGTTTTTTCTTCGAGAATATTAACCTTAATTTTTTTTCCAAACTTTTTAAATAACTCATCTTGAATAATTCCAAGATCCACCCCACCGCTTTTTCCCAAAATAATACCGGGTCTAGCTACCCAAACATTAGCCTCAGTAGAGTTTGCCTTGCGATTAACCTGTATTTTTGAGATGCCTGCTTTACCAAGATCATCCTTTAAAACTTTTCTTAAGTTAAAATCTTCCAACAAAAGAGCAGGATACTCCTTATCCGCAAACCAAGTAGATTCCCAATCTCTAATAATACCCAAACGTAAACAAATAGGATTCGCTTTTTGACCCATTATCTTACTCCTCCTGACTTAGAAGACAACAACAAACTAACATGAGAAGTTCTTTTAATAATTTTATAGATACGCCCCCTCGCCTTAGGCTGAAATCTTTTAAAATGAGATCCTTCATTTACCATTAATTCCGAAATATAGAGAGGATCAATCACATCTGAATTATTTCTTGCATTAGCAACGGCTGACTGCACTATCTTCAATAAAAGCTTTGCGCCTTTATGAGGCAATTGCTTTAATAAAGATTCTGCGTATATCGTTTCTTTTCCTCTAACAACATTAGCAACCCTACGCAATTTATAGGGAGATATCCTTATATTAAAACCTTTTGCTGAAGAAACAACGGCTTTAGATTTCAAAATTTTCACGTTATTCACTTATTTCTTCTCCTTCTCACCAGAATGAGATCTGAAGGTCCTAGTAGGAGAAAATTCGCCTAATTTATGGCCTACCATATTTTCCAAAACAAACACAGGAACATGCTTACGCCCATTGTAGACCCCCAAAGTATGCCCAATCATTTCAGGGATAACAGTTGATCTTCTTGACCAAGTTTTAATTAATTTCTTAGTTCCAGATTCATTCATTACATCAACATGCTTCAATAACGATTCTTCAACAAAATAACCTTTTTTCAAAGAACGAGCCACGCAATTTCTCCTACTTCTTCTTTCGACTTAATATAAACGACTTAGACTTTTTTCTTTTATTTCTTGTTTTGTATCCCAAAGCAGGTTTCCCCCAAGGAGTCAAAGGGCGCGCCCTTCCAACAGGCGATTTTCCTTCACCACCACCATGAGGATGATCACAGGGATTCATAACCGATCCTCTTACAGAAGGTCTTTTTCTAGCCCATCTAGAAGCACCCGCCTTACCCACAACCCTATTTCTATAATCAAGATTTCCTACCTGACCAATCGTTGCTCTGCATTTTTCATGTATCAACCTAATTTCACCAGAAGGTAACCGTATAGAAACATAATCATTATTTTTACCCAAAATAGTAGCAACTGCGCCTGCAGACCTAACCAATTGTCCACCTCGACCAGCTACTAATTCAATATTATGTATAAAAGTACCCACAGGAATATTCTCGAGAGGCAAACAATTACCCATTTTTATATCTGAATTCTTGCCAGACACAATTCTATCTCCAACCTTAAGTCCATTAGTAGCTAAAATGTACGATTTATCCCCATTGATATAGTTGACAAGAGCCACATTTGATGTCCTAAAAGGATCGTATTCAATAGAGACAACCACACCATAAATATCATCATTAATTCTCTTTACATCAATAACCCTGTACTGCCGCTTATTGCCACCACCACGATGACGGACTGTAATTCTACCCGTATTATTTCTCCCCGACTTATTCGAGATCTTAACTAAAAGCGATTTTTCAGGACCATTTTTTGAAAGATGAGACGCATCCACCACTTTTCTTTGTCTAAGGGAAGGCGTAACTGGTCTATAACTCTTAATACTCATAAAAATTCCTTAAAATATTTCTTTAAATTCTTTAATCTCTTGTCCAGAAAAAAGTGTTACAATCGCCTTTTTACGATCTGGAAGAGTAACAATATGCTTACCTTTTCTTTTAACTTTACCCTTTAACAGAAGGGTATTAACAGCTTTTACTTTAACCCCATATTTTTTAGAAATATACTTAGAAATATCTATTTTATTAGCATTCAAATTAACAAAATAGGTATACTTAAACTGCCTTGACAAGGCAACAGAAGACTTTTCAGAAACCAAAGGTTTAATACTTATCATAACTTATACACCTTATCTGCTATTTGATTAAAACATGTCGAAGACACAATAATCAACTTTGCTTGATTTAAATACTGAATGCGCATATTTCTAGGAGAACAGAAAACCACATTTGGAAGATTACGAGAAGATTTAAACAAAGAATCATCCGTTTCATCAAGAATAATAGTCACTTTTTCTGTTCCAACAAGTCTTCCTTTAAGAAAATCCGAAAAAATTTTAGTGGAAATTTTAGTGTCTTGTGGATCTAAAACAATAATCCTGTCACTCTTATGATTAAACAAAATTTCAAAAGACAAATTTACAAGATTTTTATTTAATTTAAAAGAAAAATCACGTGGCTTAGGACCAAAAACTACTCCGCCGCCCCTCCGCAAAGGAGTTCTATTAGAACCTCTCCTAGCATGTCCCGTACCTTTCTGCTTATAAGGTTTGGACCCACCGCCAGAAACCTCTCCTTTAGTCTTTGAAGAAGCCGAACCTTGCCTAGAAATAGCTCGCTGGTATTTATCTACTAAATAAAGAACATGCTCACTATTATTACCGGTAGTTTCAGAAGAAACACCTATTTCTCTTGAACCAACCTCTTTACCCTCTAAATTAAGAACAGAAATTTTCATAACATTCACCTTAATTAAATACTTCTATTTTAGCATTCCTTTTTCCAGGAACTGCCCCTTTAACAAACACATAATGATGCTCCGTATCAATACAAACGATCCTAAGATTTTTAACAGTGACCTTAGCATCGCCCATATGCCCCGCCATACGCTTACCCTTGAGAACTCGTCCTGGAGTAGTACCTGCGCCGATAGAACCAGGAGCTCTATAATTCTTAGAGCCGTGGCTCCGAGGACCTCTTGAAAAGTTATGTCTTTTAATTGTCCCAGCAAACCCCTTACCAATACTTACACCACGAACATTAACTTTTTCCTCAACTGAAAAAAGAGATGATGTCACATCCATGCCTTCAGAAAACAGAACATTAGCTTTAACACTCACTTCCCTAACAACCTTCTTAGGAGTAGTATTTAAGCCCTTAAATATCCCCATCTCAGGTCGATTACACTTTTTTTCCACCTTCTCATCAAACCCCATTAACAAGGTGACAGACTCTTTATCCGACTGAGGTGTCAACTTCAATACCTGACAAGGCCCTACTCGCAAAACCGTTACAGGCAAAACTTCACCAGCTTCAGTAATGTACTGAGTCATACCAATTTTTTCACCTAACAAAAACTTATTTAACATATCATTTCTCTCTATTAGACTTTTTACAAAAGTGAAAGCTCTTATTAATTAAGCTTTATTTCGATATTAACACCAGCTGGAAGATCAAGCTTCATAAGAGCATCGACAGTAGAACTTGGAGGATCCAAGATATCTATCAATCTTTTATGAATTCTAACCTCAAAGTGCTCTCCACCCCTTTTATCAACGTGAGGAGACTTCAGAACACACCAAATCTTCTTCTGCGTAGGTAAGGGTATCGGTCCCAAAACTTTTGCGCCAGATCTCTGTGCCGTGTTAACAATCCGCTCAGCAGACTGATCAATAACACGATGATCAAAGGCTTTTAATCTTATCCTGATCTTTTGCTTAGACTCAGAAGATTTTTTACTCGGTTTCAATACAACTTTTTTTGACACAAATCAATCCTTTAATTAAGCAATAATCTTGGTAACAACACCTGCACCAACAGTTCGTCCACCCTCACGAATGGCAAACCTCAAACCCTCTTCACAAGCCACAGGAACAATCAACTCAACTTCAATCGAAATATTATCGCCAGGCATAACCATTTCGACACCTTCCGGTAAAAATACAGCTCCAGTAACATCCGTTGTTCTAATATAGAATTGCGGGCGATAACCTTTAAAAAAAGGAGTGTGACGACCTCCCTCTTCTTTCTTCAATACATAAACCTCAGCTTTAAACTTATTATGAGGCTTAATAGAACCCGGCTTAGCCAAAACCTGACCCCTCTTAAGATCTTCCTTTTCTATTCCCCTCAAAAGAAGGCCAACATTATCACCAGCCTGACCCTGATCTAATAACTTTCTAAACATTTCAACACCAGTTACAGTGGTCTTCCTAATATCCTCGGACATTCCAACCACTTCAACCTCTTCGCCAACCTTTACAATACCCCGCTCAACTCTTCCAGTACCCACAGTCCCTCGACCAGTGATACTAAAAACATCTTCAACAGGCATCAAAAAGGGCTTGTCAATTTGTCTTTCGGGCATAGGAATATAAGCATCAACAGCATCCATCAAATCCCAGATACACTTTGCATCTACTGAATTTCTTGAACTATCCTTAGCTTCACAAGCTTTCAATGCAGACCCTTTAATAAAGGGAATGTCATCTCCAGGATAATCATATTTACTCAAAAGCTCTCTCAACTCCATCTCAACAAGGTCAATCAACTCAGGATCATCCACCATATCCACCTTGTTCATAAAAACAACCAAAGACGGAACATTGACCTGACGAGCCAAAAGGATATGCTCTCTTGTTTGAGGCATGGGCCCATCTGCTGCACTCACAACCAAAATACCCCCATCCATTTGGGCAGCACCGGTAATCATATTTTTAACATAATCTGCGTGACCAGGACAATCCACATGAGCATAGTGACGCTTTTCAGTTTCATATTCCACGTGAGCAGTAGCAATAGTAATTCCACGAGCTTTTTCTTCTGGAGCAGCATCGATTTGATCATAAGCTCTATACTCAGCACCCCCAATAGAGGACAACACCTTTGTAATCGCCGATGTCAATGTTGTCTTTCCATGATCGACGTGCCCAATTGTTCCAATGTTAACGTGAGGTTTAGTCCTCTCAAATTTTTCCTTAGCCATAACCTATTTTCCTCCTTTGCTCTTATCAGCAACTAATGATTCAAAGATTTGTTTAGGGCACTCACTATACATAAAAAAGCGCATAGTGTAAATACCTCTGCCTTGAGAAAGTGATCTCAAAGTGGTCGCATATCCAAACATCTCAGACAAGGGTACCAAAGCTTTAATAACGTGTATATTATTTTTATTGGCTTCGATTTTTTCAATTTTTCCACGACGGCTATTTAAATCAGAAATAGCATCTCCCATATTTTGCTCTGGAACTTCTACTTCCACATCCATCACAGGCTCAAGAATAACTGGACCCGCCTCTTTTATAGCATCTTTTACTGCATAAGAGCCCGCAATTTGAAAGGCAATATCAGAAGAATCGACAGGATGGAAAGATCCATCTAATACAATAATCTTAAGATCTATTACAGGATAACCCGCTGTAACTCCGCCTGACAGAGCTTCAATAATCCCCTTCTCAATAGAAGGAATATACTCCTTTGGAATACGTCCACCCACAACTTTACTTTCAAATTGAAAGCCAGCACCTCTTTCAAGAGGCTCGATTTCAATAATACAGTGTCCATATTGCCCTCTACCACCTGTTTGACGAATAAACTTTCCTTCTGCCTTTGCCTTCTTAGCAATAGATTCTTTATACGCAACCTGTGGTTTACCGATATTAGCAGCAACTGCAAACTCTCTTAGGAGTCTGTCCGCAATAATTTCCAAATGCAACTCACCCATCCCAGAAATAATTGTCTGACTTGTCTCAGAATCTGTCCGATACCTAAAAGTAGGATCTTCATCAGAGAGCTTTTCCAGAGCGGTTGAAAGCTTCTCTTGATCCGTTTTTGTTTTAGGCTCAATGGCAACAAAAATAACCGGTTCTGGAAAATCTATACTTTCAAGAACAACCCCATCTGTTTCAAGACATAAGGTATCTCCGGTCTTGGTATATTTAAGGCCAATAGCGCCTATGATATCTCCCGCAATAGATTCAGTCATTTCAGCTCTGGTATTCGCATGCATCTGAACAATCCGACCCACACGTTCTCGTTTATCCCTAGTCGTATTCATGATATAAGTACCTGGCATTAACTTGCCAGAGTAGACTCTGATGTAAGTTAATTTACCTACAAAAGGATCCGTTTGCACTTTAAAAGCCAAAGCAGCAAGAGGCTCCAACTCACTTGGCTTTCTTTGAACTTCCAAACCCGATTTGACATCAATACCTTTAACTGGAGGCAAATCCAAAGGAGAAGGAAGATAATCAATAACAGCATCCAATAGAGGCTGAACGGCTTTATTTTTAAAAGCAGCACCACACAAAACAGGAACCAATGTCCCATCTATCGTCAGCTTTCTTAAAGCACGCTTAATTTCAGCTTCTGAGAGAGTTCCTGTCTCAAGATATTTTTCAAGAAGCTCATCTTCCGCCTCAGTAACAGCTTCCAACAACTTCTCTCGCAGAGAAGCTACCTTGTCTTGGTGATCAGCTCTAATATCACACACCTCAAAAGCACCCTTTTCACCGCCCTCTTTAAAGAGATATTCCTTTTGAGCAATAATATCGATTACACCTTCAAAAAAGTCTTCTTTGCCTATGGGATAATTAATAACAATAGGTCTTGCGTGCAAAACATCCACAATCATTTGAACAACACGATCAAAATCAGCACCAACCCTATCCATCTTATTGACAAAAGCAATGCGAGGAACCTGATATTTAACCGCTTGTCTCCAAACTGTCTCGCTTTGAGGCTGAACACCACCTACAGAACAAAATACTCCAACCATACCATCTAGAACACGTAGAGAACGCTCAACTTCTACCGTAAAATCAACGTGCCCAGGAGTATCGATAATATTAATACAGCTATCTTTCCAGTAACAGGTTGTAGCCGCAGAAGTAATTGTAATACCACGCTCTTGCTCTTGAACCATCCAGTCCATAGTCGCATTTCCGTCATGAACCTCGCCAATTTTATGAGATTTTCCAGTATAATACAAAACACGCTCTGTTAATGTCGTTTTACCTGCATCGATATGCGCTGCAATCCCAATATTTCTTACTTTATCTAAAGTCTTATGTTCCATAATAAATTACCACTTAAAGTGGGCAAACGCTTTGTTTGCCTCTGCCATTTTATGAGTTTCTTCTCTTTTTTTGATAGTAGCCCCAACCTTGTTGTACACATCTATCAATTCAGAGGCAAGCTGAGCCACCATAGAACGACCTGACCTTTCTCTTGAGTATTTAATAATCCATCTCATAGAAAGAGCTGTAGCACGATCAGCCCTAACTTCCACAGGAACTTGATAGGTAGATCCGCCCACTCTTCTAGATCTTACTTCCATCAAAGGCATTGCATGTCTCAAGGCTTTTTCAAAAGCTTGCAACTGACCTTCTTTGACAGATTCAGAAAGGGTATCCAATGCATCGTACACAATCGTTTGTGCAAGACTCTTCTTACCTTTCATCATTACTTTATTAATAAACTTGGCAAGAGTAATACTTCCATATCTTGGATCAGGCTTACACTCTCTGCGTTTTTGCCCTGCTTTTCGTGACATCTATTTTTTTCCTTCTTTCTTTTTCTTTTTTGTCCCGTAAACAGACCGAGACTGCTTTCTATCATTAACACCTTGAAGGTCTCCTCGACCTCTCTCGGTATGATAACGCACCCCGGGAAGATCTTTCACTCTTCCACCTCTGATATATACAACCGAGTGCTCTTGAAGATTATGTCCCTCCCCAGGGATATAGGACGTCACTTCAAAACCGTTAGAGAGTCTAATTCTTGCTACTTTTCTCAAAGCAGAGTTAGGCTTTTTAGGAGTCGTTGTATAAACCCTCAAGCAAACGCCTCTTTTCTGAGGTGAGCTTTGAAGAGCTGGGGACTTACTTTTTACTTTTTTAGGCTTTCTTTTCCTTTTAATTAACTGATTCGCTGTAGGCAATGTTCCTCTCCTAAGAATAAAAAAGATGGGGCACTATCTTAGCCAAATTAAATAGCATTGTCAAAATGTTTTTTATACTCTACCGCCTTTTCTTGCATTCCGTGTTCAATTGCTTCCGACTCTGCAAGCTGATTGGCCTGGGCATATTCTCTAATGTCTTGGGTGATTTTCATTGAACAGAAATGGGGTCCACACATAGAGCAAAAATGGGCTACTTTGGCACCCTCCTGTGGCAAAGTCTCATCATGGTATTCTTCCGCAGTAATAGGGTCTAGGCTTAAATTAAATTGATCCCTCCAACGAAATTCGAATCTAGCCTTAGACAAAGCATCATCCCATTGTTTTGCACCGGGATGTTGCTTGGCTAAATCAGCCGCATGTGCCGCAATTTTATAAGCAATAATACCCTGTTTAACATCCTCTTTATTAGGCAAACCCAGGTGTTCTTTAGGGGTCACATAGCACAACATTGCTGTGCCAAACCACCCTATCATCGCAGCTCCAATAGCGGAGGTAATATGATCATATCCTGGAGCAACATCCGTAGTAAGAGGCCCTAAGGTATAAAAGGGTGCCTCCTGGCAAATTTCAAGTTGTTTATCCATATTTTCCTTGATCAAATGCATCGGAACATGTCCCGGACCTTCAATCATAGTCTGAACATCGTGCTTCCAAGCAATTTTAGTAAGCTCTCCTAAAGTGGTAAGCTCGGCAAACTGAGCCTCATCATTAGCATCCGCTATACTCCCCGGACGAAGTCCATCTCCCAAACTAAAACTAACATCATACTGCTTCATAATTTCACAGATATCCTCAAAATGAGTGTATAAAAAATTTTCACAATGATGAGCCAGACACCACTTTGCCATGATAGATCCACCTCTTGAGACAATTCCTGTCATGCGCTTAGCGGTCATAGGAATATATCTCAGAAGAACCCCTGCATGTATCGTAAAATAATCGACTCCTTGTTCGGCTTGTTCAATTAGCGTATCTCTAAACAATTCCCAAGTAAGATCCTCCGCCTTACCATTCACCTTTTCAAGAGCTTGATAAATTGGAACGGTTCCAATAGGTACTGGCGAGTTTCTCAAAATCCATTCCCTGGTTTCATGAATATTTTTCCCAGTTGATAAATCCATCACAGTATCAGCACCCCAGCGAATGCCCCAGGCCATTTTTTCAACTTCCTCAGAAATTCCTGAACTCACAGCAGAATTTCCTATATTGGCATTGATTTTAACCAAAAAATTTCTTCCAATAATCATAGGTTCAAGCTCAGTGTGATTGATATTGCTTGGAATAATGGCGCGTCCAATTGCAACTTCATTTCTGACATGTTCTACATCACAATTTTCTCTAATGGCAATAAATTCCATCTCAGAGGTAATAATACCTTTTTTTGCATAGTGCATCTGGGAAACATTACGCCCTGGCTTTGCTCTAAGCGGTGGTCTCAGGGTCTCAAATCGAATAGCCTTCAAAGTAGAATCCGCTTGTCTTTGAACCTGATATTTAGAAGAGGGCTGATCTAACGTCTCCACATCACCCCTCTCCATGACTCGTGAATATCGAACAGGAGATAGGCCCTGTCTAATATCCACTTCTTGGGAAGGATCTGTATACGGTCCAGAGGTATCGTAAACGCAAATGGGCGGATGCCCCTCGGTTTGTACAATTCTCCGAAAAGGCACTTTAAGATCTTTATTAATCTTTCCAGGAACATATATTTTTGAAGAACCAGGAAAAGGTGCATAAGAAAGATATAAGTCGGAAGGACTTACCAAGGTTTTAACATGTCGAGATTGTATTGTCACAAAAAACTCCTTCAGTGCTATTGATACGCTATGCGTTTAAGTAAATACAAAGCAGCCAACCCAACCACACAATTAGGGATCCAAGTGGCCACGAGTGGAGGCAAGACATGCCCCATGCCCAACCCCATCCCTATGGAGAGTAACACATAGTAGATCAGTATCACCACTAAACTTATTCCCAATCCCAATGCAGATGAACTACGATAAGGCCTTAATCCCACGGAAGCCCCTAATAATGAAAAAATAAGACTAGCAAAAGGAATAGAAAATTTCATATGAAATTTCATAATATCCTGAATAGGATCCTGCCCCAGTTTTTTCTGATTATGAATACTCTGAAGAAGCTCTTTTGAAGTCATCTCTTCAACATTTTTAGTTCTTTTTGTAAAATCCAGAGGATTCACTTGAATATCAATCAATTCTTTTTTGAACTCAATAACCAATACTTTTCTAGGATTATCGACAGAAAAACAGTGCATAACACCTTGATAAAATTCCCAGCCCCCGTCCTTGAGCCACTTGCCAGTTTCAGAAGTCACTACACGCGCAAGTTTACCTGTTTCATACTCTGCAACCGTAATATGCTTCAAAAGATCCCTATCTACTTCTTGAACATTAATAATTCTTAAAGGCAATTTATACTTGTCATACTCAGTAAAATTAATATTTTGCTTAATATGCGGCTCATTTTTCTCTGTAAACACCTTAATCAAAATCTCTGCAGAGTGGCTTGATCGAGGAACTACAGACTCATTAAACCAAATAGTCAAAATACTTACAAAAAACCCCACGCAAACCACAGGTACAATTAAGCGTGCAAAACCAACACCGCCAGCTCTCAACGCCATAATTTCCAAATCAGAACTCAAACGCCCAAACGCAATGATAGTAGCCAATAACATAGACATAGGAAAGGCAAAAACAATAATATTGGGCAGTTTATAAACAAAGAGCTGAACAACAGCCCATATAGGAATACCATATTTAATAGCATCCCCAATCAAATAAAAAAGCACACTACTTCCAGCTAAGATACAGCTAAAGGCGGCAACACCAAACACAAAAGGGCCAATCAACTCCTTCACCAAATATCTGTCTAATATAGTAAAAAAAGGAATTTTCATTTAAGAGTAAAGTGATCACCAAGATAAAATTTTCTTGCAACAGAATTATTGGCAATTTCAGTAGAATTTCCAGACAAAAGTAATTGTCCATTATGAATCAAGTAAGCTCTATCTGTAATAGCCAACGTTTCTCGTACATTATGGTCAGTAATAATGACGCCTAGATTACGATTTTTAAGGGCCACTATAATCGTTTGGATTTCAGCAACTGCAATAGGATCAATACCTGCAAATGGCTCATCCAACAAAATAAACGAAGGGTTTGTGGCCAAAGCACGGATGATTTCAACACGTCTTTTTTCCCCCCCAGACAACTCAACTCCCTTAGCTTTTTTTAAATGCAAAAGCCCCATCTCACCCAATAGTTGATCCAACCTAGAACTAAACTCCGATTTAGGAATAGTACCCAGAATTTCCCACAAAATATAAATATTTTCTTCCACTGTAAGCTTCTTAAAAATCGACGACTCTTGAGGAAGATACCCTAAACCCATCCGTGCCCGCTGAAACATAGGCACCTTAGTAATATCTTCGGAATCAAGAAAAACTTGCCCACTATCTGGCTTAACAAGTCCAATAATCATATAAAAAGTGGTTGTCTTACCCGCACCATTAGGGCCCAAAAGCCCCACAATTTCACCTCTATTCATTGTAAGGCTCACACCATCTACAACAAGACGTCCATGATAGGATTTTTTCAGATCTTTAATTTCAATCATGTACGAGTCACCCTTACAGGGTTCAATACGAAAGTAGAAGGAATTTCTTGAGTGGATTTCTGAAAATTAATCATCTTCACACCATAAACATAGTCTTCCTCGACAAACTGCCTCATGTTACCTAAAGAATCAAGCACCTCTTTAATACGCCGAGAGCAGGTTTCAATACCAGTCAATACTTGTTTTTCAGGAGATCCCTCAGAAAAGTGTTTATGCAAAGCCTGAGATCCTATCAAAATACTTGTCAAAGGATTTCTAATATCATGATTCAAAGCAACTTGTACCTGATCAATCAACTTTTCTTTCTCTTCTTGAATAATAGGATCTGTCAGCTGTATTTTTGAATGGGACAAAGGCATAGAAGGACCCATGCGCAACAAACGTTTAAACCTCAACTGTATATCATGAGACACCAAAGGCTTCAAAATATAGTCATCCACCCTCTCTAAAAATACGCCTTTAGAACCAGAAAGATCATCTAAAGATATCGCTAACACCCGTTTAATATGGGTATATCGTTCAGACAAAACAGCTAAACTCTCATTCAAAAAGCCTTCAGATAATGCTGCATCGAATACCACTACAGAAGGAAAAGCGGATTCAATCAACGCAATCCCCTCTTCTTTTTTAGAAGCCCTCAAAACCAAAAACCCTTGAGAAGCAAGACTCTTTACAAGAGCTTCTTGTAATTCATAAGAAGCGGTTAGTACCACAATTTTTGTCATGGGAACCTTGAGTAACTTCTTAACGCGAAACAACAAGTCGAATTTATAAAAAGGTCTAAGTATATAATCTTGACCACTTAGTAACAAAAGGCTCGCCTCCTGAGACAATTCCGAAGAAGAAGCAATATAGAGAATAGGGATTGAACACGAAACAATCGCCTGACGCATATCAGAAAACAAAGAATCCTCAAGGCAAAAACCTACATCTAACAAAACAAGATCAATAGAGTGTTCTTTTAAGGCCGTCCGGACAGCCTCGCCAGTATAAGCTTCAAAAATCGAAAAACCTTCTTGAAAAAGAGCTGCCTTTATTTGATCGGAATAACAAGGAGAAGAATCTACAACAAGAATGGCTGTCATACTCGATACTCCCTTTGAATCCTTTCAATAGAAACGGCCCTGCCACTAATGGCATCAACAGATACTTTAATGCCAGAAATAACCCGAGATCCAGAATCCATCGCATTAAAACGGACAGGCAACTGTGTTAAGAATTTTTGAATAATAACGCCCCTCTCCATTCCAAGTATACCACCAGAAGCTCCCGTCATCCCAATATCAGTGATGTAGGCCGTCCCTTTTTCAAGAATTCTCTCGTCTGCGGTCTGCACATGGGTATGTGTACCAAAAACACAAGCCACCTTGCCATCTAAAAACCAACCCATAGCCTGTTTTTCTGAAGTTGCTTCAGCATGAAAATCAACCAGAATAATCTGAACTTCTTTTGCCAATGTCTCCATCTGAGATTGCATCTTTTGAAATGGACAATCAGAAGGATGCATAAACACCCTCCCAATGATATTTACAACCGCAATTTTAATGTCATTAAACTGACAAATCTTAACCCCTAACCCAGGCGATCCTTTAGGAAAATTAAGAGGCCGGATCAGTTTCGGCATTTGGGAAAACTGATCCATAATTTCCTTTTTGTCATAAACATGATTTCCAGAAGTAAAAACCTGAACATCCAAAGAATCGAGCTCTTTATACGATTTCAAAGTAATACCAAAACCACCAGAAGCATTTTCAACGTTCAAGACAGTAAAATGAGCATGGTTCTCCTGCTGAAGAGACCTCAGTTCCCTTAAGAGAATATGTCGTCCCAATTTCCCTACCACATCTCCTAAGCATAAAATATTGAGAATCTTACTCACTATCTTGCAACGCCGACTGCCCGAGTTTCACGTATAATAGAAACCTTAACTTCCCCAGGATAATCCAACTCCGATTCAATTTTTTTAGCCATATCCAAAGCCATTTTATAAGCACCTGGGTCATCGACCTCATCAGGTTTCACAATAACTCTCACTTCACGGCCAGCCTGAATAGCATATGCTTTTTCAACCCCTTCAAACGTCTTGGCTATCGCTTCTAATTTCTCTAAACGTTTAACATAAGTCTCCAATGATTCACGCCTTGCACCCGGTCTAGCAGAGGAGATCGCATCTGCAATCATAACAATAATCGCTTCCACAGTATCAGGGGGCTCATCCTCATGATGGGCCATAATACAGTTCAAAATTTCTGGAGATTCCCCATATTTTTCACAGACTTCTTTACCTAATTCTGTGTGAGTACCCTCCTGCTCAAAATCCAAAGCTTTTCCAATATCATGCAGCAACGCACCCCTTTTAGCCAAAGCAATATTCACCTGCAACTCTCCTGCAATAATACCAGCCACATGTGCAGCTTCTAGAGAGTGTGCCAAAATATTCTGACCATAACTAGTTCTATAATTCAGTTTTCCTAAATATTCAATAATTTTAGGATGGAACTGCAAACCAACTTCATCAGCAGCTTGCTCACCCTTCTCTCTAATAATTTCTTGAAGTTCCTTTTGTGCCTTTGCTACAGACTCTTCAATTCGAGCAGGATGAATACGACCATCCACTACTAATTTTGACAAGGCTAGTTTTGCTACTTCTCTACGAATAGGGTCAAAACAGGACAAAATAACAGCCCCGGGAGTATCATCAATAATAACATCTACACCGGTAGCCGCTTCAAAAGCTCGAATATTACGTCCTTCTCTTCCAATAACCCGACCTTTCATATCATCATCCGGCAATTGAACAACCGAGGTTGTCGCAGCCTGAACATGATCAATAGCTGTGCGTTGAATTGCATCGACCACAATTTCTTTAGCACGTCGATTTGCTACCTTTTTTGCTTGATCTTCAATATCCTTAATCATCTTCCCCGCCTGTTGACGAACTTCCTTCTCAACATTTGATAGAACCATTTGCTTGGCTTCTTCTTTAGAAAAACCGGCAGCTTTTTCCAAAGTCACCAAAAGATCTTGAATAATAGATTCCTGTTTCTTCTTTAAAGATTTAAATTTTTCGATATCAGCATTAAGAAGATCATCTTTTTCATTTAACTTAGCTTCCTTTGCATCTAAATGCTTCTCCTTCTGAAGGACTCGATTTTCCACCTCTGCAACGGACTGGCGTCGAGTGCGAATTTCCTCTTCCAGAGTATGTCGTGATTTCGACATCAAACTCTGTGACTCAGATTGAGCCTTTGAAATAAGCTCCTGAGCCTGTTTTGTAGAATCTACCAACGTTTTCTGAACTGTTTTCTCGACATCCTGAATTCGAGTATCTGCAGAAAGTTTTTTAAAAAAATAAAAAGCTACCGAAGAAGAAACAAGAACTATTGAACCTAAAATTACCCAAATAAAAATACCCACATCATTCCTCCTTTTCCATTAAAATAAGCGCTTCTCCGCCACTCGCGCTTTCTCTAATCTTAGTATCTAACTCTTGTGAAATTTGGGGATGCTGTTTTAAAAACTGTTTCGCAGACTCGCGACCCTGTCCCATTCTTTCACCATTAACAGAAAACCAAGTTCCACTTTTTTCAACAAAATTAAGTCCCACTGCCAAATCCAATAAATCTCCTTCTCGTGAAATCCCTGTACCAAATTCAATTTCCAAATCGGTCGTTTTAAAAGGGGAAGCTACCTTATTTTTAACAATCTTTACTCTCACTCTATTACCCGTAATATCAACCCCCGATTTAATCGAGTCAATGCGCCGTATATCAATTCGAATGGTTGAATAAAACTTTAAAGCTCTACCTCCTGGAGTGGTTTCTGGACTGCCAAACATAACCCCAAGCTTATCCCTTACTTGATTGACAAAAATTACGATAGTATTCGATTTACTGACAATACCAGTTAATTTTCTCAAGGCTTGAGACATAAGCCTCGCCTGCATACCCATTTGAGGATCCCCCATATCTCCTTCAATTTCAGATTTTGGAACCAAAGCAGCTACGGAATCAACTACAATCAAATCAACAGCGCCTGATCGAACCAAAGTTTCAACTATTTCTAAGGCCTGCTCTCCATAATCAGGCTGAGACAAGAGTAATCCTTGCAAATTAACGCCCAGCTTCTCAGCATAAGCAGGGTTAAGTGCATGCTCAGTATCAATATAGGCACAAACTCCGCCTTGCTTTTGCGTTTCAGCTACAGCATGTAATGACAGGGTTGTTTTTCCTGAAGACTCAGGACCAAAAATCTCAATGATTCGCCCTCTGGGATACCCCCCCACACCCAAGGCCAAATCCAACGACAAAGCTCCTGAAGAAATAGTCGAAAATGACATGTTGGGCGACTCCCCAAATTTCATAATCGCACCCTTTCCATGAGCCTTTTCAATCTGTGAAATTGCAAAATTTAAAGCCTTTGCTTTATTCTCATCCATAAAATCAGTCCTTTCCTACTCTTAGTAATTGTCTCAACAACACAAGGGCTGCTTGAACAGCCTGGGAACGAATACTTTGCCTATTCCCACTCAACATAAACCGAGTTACCTTCTCTTTACCGTTCACTACAACACCTACAAAAACCAATCCCACTGAAGAATTCTCTAAACCAGAAGGCCCCGCAAACCCTGTAACAGAAACTCCACAGGTGCTTTTAGCCCACTTTTTTCCCCCCCGAACCATCTCTAAAGCCACCTCCTGACTCACGGCTCCATACTGACGTAATGTAGCAGGAGAAACTCCGGAAAGTTGGACCTTTAAAAGGGGACTGTAAGCAATAACTCCTCCTAAAAAATACTCTGAACTTCCCGTCTGACGGGTAATTCTCTCTGACAACATGCCTCCTGTCATAGATTCGACCACTATCAAAGAGTGATCTCCACTTCTCAGCAAATTTGCGACTTCTTGATCCAGTTGTCGATCAAAATGCAACACACTATAGTCCAACTCAGTCTGAAAGACAGATGCTTCCATAGATTTCCTGCTGGATGATTAAAAATAAAATTGAAAATAAAGTCTGATACGGAAATAAACGACTACCGCCTCAGCTAAAAGCGAGGGCTTTTTCTGCCGTTTTTCTCAACAACTCCGCTCTATCCGTTTTTTCCCAACTTAAGTCTAAATCATCCCGGCCAAAATGACCGTAAGCTGCCGTTTGTCTAAAAATAGGACGCCTTAATTGCAAGACATCCTCTATTCCTTTCGGAGTTAAATCAAAACACTCATGAACAAACCCAACAAGAGCAGACTCTTCGACTTTTGAAGTTCCTCTCGTATTTACATAAACAGAGACTGGTTTCGCAACCCCAATAGCATAAGCAAGCTGAACTTCAGCCTCTTGAGCCAAACCTGACGCCACAATATTTTTGGCAACATACCGGGCCATATAAGCCCCTGAACGATCTACCTTTGTACAATCTTTACCAGAAAAAGCCCCACCCCCATGACTTGCCCATCCTCCATAGGTATCCACAATAATTTTTCTTCCGGTTAACCCCGTATCTCCGTGAGGACCGCCAATTACAAAACGACCCGTAGGATTAATTAAGAATCGGGTATCCTGATCTAAATATTGAGCCGGAATAACCCTGCGAATTACCTGCTCAATCATATCCTGTGAAATCGTTTCTAATGAAACATCTGGATCATGTTGGGTAGAGAGAACAACCGTATGAATCCTAACAGGAACACGATCTCGATATTCCACCGTCAATTGTGCCTTGGCATCCGGCCTTAAATAAGGCAACTCTCTTGACTTTCTTACCCTAGCCAATTCTTTCACAAGCTGATGTGAAAGCTGAATAGGCAAAGGCATATAAGACGATGTCTGCCGACACGCATATCCAAACATCATCCCCTGATCTCCGGCCCCCTGTTCTTTAAACAAGCCTTCCCCAACATTCACGCCTTGAGCGATATCCGGGGACTGCCCATGAATAGCAGAAAGAACAGAACAGCTTTCAGCATCCAAACCAAAATCTGGATTGGTATAGCCAATTTCAGAGACTGTCTTCCTTACTATTTTTTGGATATCTAGCTGAGCTCGAGAAGTGATTTCGCCCCCGACAAGAATAAGTCCTGTCGTAGCAAAGCACTCAGCAGCCACTCTACTTTGAGGGTCTTGTGCCAATGCAGCATCCAAAACTGCATCAGAAATCTGATCACAAAGTTTATCTGGATGGCCTTCCGAAACAGACTCCGAACTAAAAAAATACGCCATTACATAAAATCCTTTTACACGTTCGATAAATTTAGAATAAAGAACTGGAGAATACCATATTAAACAGTGTATCATTACAGAACTATGCGAACAACTATGAGTGTTATTATTGAATTTCCAGGATCACTTTTTAGTTCTTTTCAGGAAAAGAACCATGGTGCAAACAAAGTCTCTCAAACCTTATTTAAGTGTCTTGCAAATAAATTGAGCGGACCTATTTTTGTTGTAACGAATGCACCGTACAAGGATTTTCTTTCTTTTAAAACCCAGTTCAAAGAAGCGAACTTAATCCACACCAATTATACAACACTTCACAAAACATTAGAAAATTACCCCAAACCCGATCTCGCCTTTACTTCCGATCTGGCGATGGAAAAACTGCTTTTTTTTAGAAATTATTTTGGATACACATTTCCTGTCATCGGGCTTGTTCATTATCTGGGCTCTCAATCGTCGATAGCAACATTAAAACAAACGCTATCTCTTTTTTCCCCCATAGATATCCTCATATGCCCCTCTGCCCATGTTCAAAAAACAGTTCTAAATTTATCAAACAAACTATCGCCAAAAAAAATTCTAAAAACACAATGTCCCGTCATTCCCTTTGGGATTGATACAAGCACTTTTATACCAGAACTAGACAAAAAAACCCTCCTAAAAAAACAGCTAAATCTTACTGAAAAAGACATACTTATTCTCCATATCTCAAGAATTAATGCCTTTACAAAAACAGACCTATTGCCACTTATTCATAATTTTGAAACAACAACAATGGCTACCCCCTCCGTGCATCTATTTATTGTAGGAGAACTCCACTCGGAATTCTATTTTGAGCATATTAAACTGTATATTGAAGAAAGAGGCCTCTCAAAAAAAATACACTTTATAACTCGTCCCGACAGCCTCAATATGCACATATATTTTCAAGCTGCAGATATTTTCATTTCTCTTGCAGACAATCCCTGCGAAACCTTTGGGCTTACCGCAATTGAAGCCATGTCGTGTTGTCTTCCGGTAATTCTATCTGATTTTTGTGCCTATTCCAGTTTTATAGAGAATCAAAAAGAAGGATTCTTAATTCCAACTTTTCGCGGAGAATGCCATCTTGAAATACCCTTTTTTCTAGCCAACGCCTCCGATTTTGGAGACACCCTTATTCAATCTACAGCAATAGACAACTCAACTTTTCGAAAAGCACTTTCAAAACTTATAAAAAACCCTAATCTACGCTCAAAAATGGGCATTCTGGGCAGAAAAGTTGTTCTAAAAAAATACACTTTAGAAAAAATGACAATCAGCTATCTAGCTCTATTTAACAAAACTGTACTCAACAGCAAAAAAAACAGTCCTAACCATTTTCTCAGACCCAAGCTTACTCAACTTGATGGGTCCCTTAACCATGTTGCATCCTTATCACTCACAACAAATACATGCTTTAAAATAACCCCCTTTGGAAAATCTATCATCGAAAAAAAAGAATCCTTTTTTACCTTTGAAAAACATCTCATAGAACGACCTTTTCTAGCTCTTCTTATGGATATTTTCAAAAAAGGAATTTACTCTCTAGAAAATCTTACTTCATTTTTTCCAAAAGAAGACTCTCTCCAACTAACGCTACTTTATTTACTCAAACACGACTTATTGGAAATAGTAAAAAGTGAAAGCTTTTCAAAAACCCCGCACCCCAGGTGAAGAATGGTGCGCTGTGCTGGAATCGAACCAGCGGCCCACTGATTAAGAGTCAGTTGCTCTACCGACTGAGCTAACAGCGCATGTGAAGAAGCAGCGCATTATGACATTTGAAACAATAATTTTCAATACATTTAAATACCAAAACCCTCCGATAGACATTGAACAACAGCAAAAATATTGACTTCTTACTAAGGGGTATTGCGATGTTAGATCTATACAAGTCTATACAAAATTCTATTGGAGGCCTAAACTCGGCACTGCGTATTGCCATTTCGAATGCAGATAACTTCAACACGCCTGGATTCAAATACACAACAGCTTCCTTTACATCTATTTACAATCAATCTATTACCTCTGGAACAGAAAGTACCAACCCTGTAACTATCGGAGGGAGCATGACCCTAGGCTCTACCAACACCGATTTTAGTCAGGGAAATATCAGCATAGGAACGGCCCTCGACTCTGCCATTGTTGGAGAAGGATTCTTAATTTTATCCAAATCCGGCACAGAGTTTACCGAATCATCCCCCAAAGTATTTACACGTCTCGGAAGATTTAAAGTAGATTTCGCAAACCAGTTTTTAACAGACACCTTTGGAAGAAAGGTCTTTGGATATAAAGTAGATGCAAATGGAAATCCTGTCAGTAGAACGTTGGTTCCTCTTCAAACCGATGGAAACACAGATGTAGGCTTCACAGCCGGAGGCATTCTTGTTACAAATTTTCAAAAAAATAAAGACGACATCGCCAGCGGGGTAAATCCGCCGACAGCCACCGTCCCTCTTTACAGGCTTGCGCTCACCACATTCACAAACAAACAGGGATTAATTCCCGTTGAAGGAACAGCCTACAGTACTACCCAAGCCTCTGGACAACCCCTAGAACCTGGGAGTGCAGAGGAAGGCCCTTATGGAAACATTTTAGGGTCTAGCTTAGAATCATCAAACATAGACGTAGCCAGAATTGCTCTCGATATGGCCCTTTTAAATCGAGGCTATTCTGCTGTTCAGGGGTTAGTAGACGATCTAAACAAAATTCTTTCCGGTTTAATTAGCAAGCTTCAATAACGCCATACTCCCCTTTTTTATCCAAGGGGTAGATTACGTTAATGACCTCTGTTTCAATATTCTTGAACATAAGGAAAGGCCCACCAGCCTCTTCAAGAAAGCTCAGGGCATCTTCCGCTGTCATAGGCTTTGTCACATAAAGAATCTTATCTTGAGTCGATTTTTTAGGTGCTTTTTTAACTTCAGAAACAGAAACAGACCTTTGAGTACTATCCCTTTTATGAGACCTTAATTTCTCTTTATGTTTTTTAAGCTGAATAACCATTTTTTCATAAACCCCATCAATACTTGCGTACATATCTGCTGATACATGTTCAGCTCTTATAACTGCACCAGAAACTTTGGCAACAATTTCTGCCACACACCTTGAATCATCTGAAGCTGTATCACTTTGATTAAGCTCAGCAGAAACACTTAAAACGTGGTCAAAATATCTATCTAACTTCAATAGCTTTTTCTCTGCATATGCCTTTAATGCCACTGTAATATTCACATGATGCGTTTTAACCGTTATTTTCATAAAAAGCCCTCACTTGTTATTTAATTCTATGTGATACTATCATAGTGGTATTCTAATGTGAAAGAAAAAGGAGTATTACTTTGGGACTAAAAGCTGTGATTCTTGCTGCCGGCAAGGGAACTCGGATGAAGTCAGAGATTTTAAAGGTTGTTCACCAAGTAGCAGGAAAACCGATTGTCAACTATGTGCTCGATACAGTGCTCAATATTGGGGTCGAGGATGTCTATTTAGTGGTAGGACACCAAGCCAATCTAGTACAACAAAATATCTGCCATGCCAATGCTCACTTTGTGATTCAAGAAGACCAAATGGGAACAGGCCATGCCGTCATGCAAGTACAGCCCCTCATTCCTATAGACAATAACGATACCATAATGGTTCTCGCTGGCGACTGCCCTTTAATCGAAGAAGAAACACTACAGAATCTATTGGCAATCCACCAAGAATCAAACGCACTCGGCACTATTTTAACAGCCATCATGGAAAACCCTGGAGGCTACGGAAGAATCTTAAGAGGCCAGATGGGAACCGTCATTGGAATCAAAGAAGCGAAAGATTGCACAAGCGAGGAAAAAGAAATCCAAGAAATCAATACAGGAGTATATATTTTTGACTCGCAAGCTCTATTTGAAAATCTTCAATATGTCGATACCAATAATACCCAAAAAGAATTTTATCTGACAGACGTGATTCATCTAATCAAAGAATCTGGAGGCGCTATTGCAGCGTATTGTGCAGAAGACTCCAATGAAGTAATTGGAATTAATACCAGAGAAGACCTAGCAAATATTAGCAAAATTATCTACCAAAAAAACAATATTCATTTTATGCAAGAAGGTATCACCATCATAGACCCCAACTCAACCTTTATTGATTCCACAGTAAAAATAGGAGGAGACACTATCATTTCGCCTTTCACCATTATTAAAGGCCATACCGTTATAGGCACCCATTGCAAAATAGGACCACACACTTTTATCGAAAATGGTACTATTGTCAATGAGACAAACCTACCTCCATTTACCTATATCCAACACTAATGCAGGAGGCTTTCTTAGGAAGAAACAAACTTGTTCAAGACCTGAAACAACATAAGATTTTATATGAACTTTCAAAAGCACTTCACTCCACTTTACATGAGTCAAAGCTATCTCAGCTTATTGTGGAAAGTATCTCTCTTATTTTTAATGCGAACTCTCAGTTGTGGCTTTTAGATCCAGGAAAAGAGACATTCACCTTAAAAGGAAGCAAACCTCCCACAAAAAATGAGAAAACATTGTCTTCAAAATGGTTTGAAGTCCTTATGCAAGGGCGCCCAATTCATTACGACCCCGTTAAAAACTACCTTCTATTTGCTTTAAACAACAAAAACCAACCCCTAGGGATTCTAGAAATTTTTTTAAATACCTCTCAAAAAGTAAGCCAAGATTCCTTAAATTTTTTACTCGAAGTCATGGACCCCATTATCCTAGCACTGGCCAATGCTAAGCATTATTCTCGCCTCGAAAAATGGGCGCTTCTAGATGGCCTGACCGGACTTTTTAACCGTATCTACTTCCAAAAAACACTGGGCATTGAGATCGCGCGCGCAAAGAGACAGGAATACCCTCTTTCACTACTCATGATCGACCTTGATTTTTTCAAACATGTCAACGATACCTACGGACATCCTATCGGAGATGAGGTATTAAAAAGAATCAGCTGGCATTGTAGCCATTCCTTAAGAAAATCAGATATCTTATCTCGTTATGGTGGAGAAGAGTTTATTGGACTATTGGTAGATTGCAATGGAATAAATGCATCTAGAATCGCAGAGAAAATTAGGTCAAAAATAGAAAATTGGACATTATTTATTATCGAATCCACATCTCAACACCATCCCTATATTCTCATAGAAAAAATATCCTCCAAATATGAGTGGCTTACGCCCATGCCCTCAAATAAATCAGAAGCTATGTTAAACTCCCTTAAAAAATTGAGCCTTTCTGATACACATGTATTAAAAACAAAATCACTCATCTATTATAAAATCAAGGTCACTGTAAGCATTGGAATCGCATCCTATCCGGAAGACTTTTCCCACAGTTCAAAAGGGCTTGATCTTGTAAACGAAGGTGCAGAAGAAAAAGATCTTTTAGTATATATGGCCGATAAAGCCCTCTATAAAGCAAAAAAAGCGGGCAGAAACAAAGCATTATTATATCAAATTATCCAAAAAGGAGTCTCTAATGAGCACGCTTGAACTGCAAAAAAAAGTCCCTCGCTATCGGTCCATCAGAACGACTATCTCAAACTTAAGATGGCAACTTGGATTGAGCACCTTTTTTACAGATAAGGTCCCTTTCTCTTTCAGTACAGGCACATGTTTTGCATCAAAAATAAGCACCCTAGCCCACACATGTCATGGCCATTGGGTTGAACTTGGGGCAGGAACAGGAATTTTATCTCGACATATTTTAGATAAACTCAAACAAGACTTTTCTGAAGACTATGCAAACATTCGTATTTCAGTTTCCGACTATTCTGAGTCTGCAGTCGCTTCGTTAAAAAACGCAGGGCTTTTTTCTGAACATCCTAACACTGATTTTCCCATTATAAATGCGCATGCCCCTCATTTTAGCACTAAAGAATGGCCTAGGGTTGTTATTTTGTCCTATTTACTTGATTCAATGGACTGCCGCCATATTGAAATAAACAACAACACTGTCTCTGAAATTCAAGTAAAAACAAGAATCAAAACAACAGCACCTATTATTGATGTCAGTGTTTTTCCACCAAAAATTCGTAATCCAGAAGAAATTAAAAAACTTTTCAATGGAAAGGATATTCATCTTCAAAAAAAGATAGCCCCTTTTCTCCTTCCTTATCTCAAAGAAAGCTATGTCAAAGTTCCTTTAAACAAAACAGATATGTCAAAAAAAGAAAAAGAAGATCTCCTTTCTTTTGCAAAAACTCTGCCCAAAACAACCCTTCGTTTTAATTATTCTATGCACTTTTCAAATATGCTCAAAGAGTTACTTGCCAGGGACCAAGAATCACTCATTATTATCAACGATTTTGGGTATCCCTTGGCCGATGTCGCCCCAAAAGTAAGTGCACTAAGTACTACCTATGGCACTGTTTCATGTCACTCAGTATACTTTCCCTACCTACGCCATATTGCAACTGACTGCAAAGCGACTACATTCACGACCCTCAACCCCCCTGGAAACACACAGATGATGGTCATCTACAAAGGGAAAAGAGAGGCCTACATCCAAGAGCAATGTCTCTCCATTTTTAAAAACAAAGAATACGATACAATGCACACGCTTGCTAAAACCGTTTTTAAACTAAAAAAACCAACAAAAAACACTCACTCCCATCTAGAGCTGCAATGGAAAAATATAGCCCCGCTTTATAAGGAAGATTATTTTGTTACCATGTCTTTTGCAAACGTTGCCTATAAAAACAAGCTCTATTCTAAAGCAATCGAGTGCCTAGAGAAAATTTTACCCTCTTATGCCTCAATTTCTATTCCTAGGTTACATCTTTTAGGCTATTGTTATCTAGAAAATGGAGATTTTAAGAATGCAGAAAAAGCATTCAAAAAAGCACTCAATTTATCCCTAGACTACCCCGTATCCTATCTCAACATTGCCCATCTCTATCTCAAAAAAAGAGAACTTGAAAGCTATCAAAAAGCCATTAAGACCTATATTGAAAAAGCAGATAGGCCTTCGTTCGGAGAACACATGATCACCTTAGCCCTTTTATATGTTCAAACAGGCGATAGAGAAACATCAAGCGCTCTTACTGAATTCATTTGCACTGCCTACACGCAAGACAAATCTCTCTTCTCTGAATCCCTTTATCGAAAAGCGCTAGGAATTCAAAATCTTATTGCCCAGATTCAACCGACGACCTAATATCCAAAACGTTCATTCTCAAACGATCGTGGAACTTTTTACGTCCTTTTCGTCTAAATTGTTCTAAGGTAAAAATAACATCATATCGAGCATCAGCATCATTAGACCGAATTCGGCAAAATTTCTCCCATAAACCAAACCCTACGGCATTAATATGTTGAACAGGGAAACGACCTGACTGATCATGGGAATTTAATACAAAAAATTCTAGATGAGGCGTCCTAGCTTCTTGATATTTATTACCAAATGGCCGTGCCTTACTCACAAAACAATTCCCCAAGAAAAAGACCGGATAATCAAACTCTTGTCCATAAGGAGTGAGTTGTTCAAGTTTTTTAACCAATCCACTATTGATTTGAGACAGTTCCAGAGACTCTAAAACCTCATAAGAAAAATGAAATTGGTCCTCAGGAATAGTCAAAATAGCTTCGCGAATTAATAAAAGAAACTCATCCAGATCCCGCTTATGCAAAGTAAATCCGCACGCCTGAGCATGTCCGCCAAAAGCATTCACAACACGTTTACCCATCTGGGTTTCTACTTCTGTCTGAAAAAGTTTGCGATTATGTTTTTTTTCAAATAAATCTGAAACGCCATCGACCAACGCATACATGTTAATCGTGGGAATGCTTCTTACGGAGCCTCTGAGATCATCACTTCCTGTGTACTCTGTGATAATAATAGCCGGACGAAGGAAGCGGTCTTTCAATCTATCTGCATCGATACCAATAACACCAGGATTCCAGTTCTTTCCTTTAACAATAATAACCCTATCATGCTCAACATCAACCTGATCTTCCACCATATTATCAATTTCATCTTCAATCTTACTGGTCATAAACTTGCGTTTCTCGTTAATATCCTCAACCAAAGAGGCCTCATCCAAAGCAGAAACAATATCCGTCACCACAGGACTAATAGAGGGCACTGCTTTTTTAGCCTTATCTAGCTCTAATACATAGTTGAATTCCTCTAAAACCTCAGAGGCTTTTTGGGCATTTAGCTTGCCCATTCCAAGCAAAAGCAAATCAACAACAATGCGAGAGTCTGGAATGCCAGCTTCACGATCACCAATGCGCCCAGGAGCATTGAGTCGAGGAACAATAGTGCGTCCAATATCATTAGAACGAAGCTCAGAAAGCCCATTAGAGCTCACTTCTTTTAAAGCCCTCAGCCCTTCCATTTTTGTCCTATTGAGGGCTTCTATTCCTTTTTTCACCATAATTCTATTAAGCGGGTTCAAAAATGACATTCTGTCTGAAATAGTACCTAAGGTAGCAACAGACAAAAAGAAATCCATTAAATAATCAGGAACAGGTTTTTTCATTGTATCAAAAACAGCCAAAACAAGTTTAAAAGCAACTCCCGCACCAGCCAAACTTTTTTCAAAACTAACATCGGTATACCGATGCGGATTCACAATCGCATAAGCAGGAGGAACTTCTCTACCCAAAATATGGTGATCACAGATAATAACATCAATATTCTGGCTATTGGCGTATATGGTTGACTCCACATCTTTACTACCACAGTCAGAGGTAATAATAAGCTTGGTGCCCGCTTGCTTTGCCTCGTCAATAATACGAGTCTGTAAGCCATGCCCCTCACGACATCGTGTCGGGAAATCATAGTGAACGCGCCCGCCCAAATGACGTAAGCCAGCTGTTATGATAACAGTACCTGTAATGCCATCTGCATCGGGGTCTCCGTTAACTACAATCATTTCATTCGCATCTATCGCAGATTTAATGCGACGGGTGGCTTTTTCTAGATCTTCCTTTGAAGTAATTTTGTCAAAATCAGTAATTAATGACTCAGAAGGATTAATAAAGTGTTTGAGCACCTCAATCTGACCAGCCCCTATCTTTCGAGAAAGAAGCAGTTTAACCAAAATCGGATCTAAATGAAGTTGCGAAGAGATATCTGAAACTTGCTGAACATTAAACTGAGGAAAGTGCCATCTTTCCTTCATTATGGCTTGAAACGGTTTTTTCATATTAATTAGGGACCTACACAAGAACTTTCCATGCGTACCTTTATAAGAGTATTTTGCCTACAACTATACCTTGTCTGTTGCCTTTATGGAAGCCTAGACTTCGATTAGGTAGCTTTGTATACTTCCCAATTATGTTCAAAAAGCTTATGGGACTCCCTGCCATGCCTTACCTCATTGTCTCATTTTTGATTCTGAGTTGGCCTTTTATTAATTTTCCGCTAACTGACGGAGACATTGAGCATTGGGTCAAAATAGCCACCTCTGTTCGGGTTCAAAATCTATTTTTAACAGGCCCCCATGACCAGGCGCATGGCCCTCTTCTTTCTTGGACAGGAGGCCTACTCGCTCATCTTCATCCCACCTCTTTTTATCTGTATGCCTGCTTCAGTATCGTTATGGGCCTTTTGGGAGTTTTCTGGACCTATTATTTTTCACAAAAATTCTGGAAAAACACCTCTCTTTCCAAACTTTGCACCTTTGTATTTTCAACTAACATTGCATTTATATATCTCTCAAGAACACCCATGTACGACTGGCCTGCCGCTATTTTTTATTTCGGATTTTGCGGATTTTATACGCTCTTTATCAAAGAGCATAAGTACTCTTTTTTAATTCTAAGCTTGTTTTGTCTGAGTGTGGGAAGCCTGAGTCGCTTTTCAATTTCATTGGGTTTGGGCATAGGCTATATCGCGGGAGCTCAACTCATCTTAAATAGAAAAAAAGGACTAAAAAATATCATAAAAGACATTTTTCTGATCACACTTACCGTGTGCTGTATAAATGCAGCGTGGATTTGGGGCCAATACACCACCCATGGAATCGCTTTTTTAGAAGAGTTTTTCTACGACAATATAGGAAGATATCTCAGAGAACCAGGAAACAGTACCATTCACCACGATTACTACGGGTTTGTGGTCTATGCGCTGATTGCCTTATTGCCTTATAGCCCCTGGTTTTTAGCCTCTATATTGCAAAAAAAATTTTTACAAACTTTAAAATCAGACACATGGGTTCAACTTCTCGGAATAGCGTGGCTGCCTTGTCTCGTCATTTTTTCTTTTTCAGGACATGTCAAATTAGGAAGATATATCGCCTATATTGTCCCCTCACTATCCTTGTTTATGAGCTATTTACTTTTTCAAGACATTCAAAACACCGCCTACACTCAAAAAGTAAAAAGACTCATGCGCGTCATTCTAAGCTTATTAATAGCCCTTCTGGTATACGAAGGGTTTCATTTCAACACGGAATCTTTAAGCAGCGTACCACTCGTAATCAGCGTTGTTTGGGTCATATTTGGAGGACTCTTGTGGGCTTATTACACCTTAGTAATAAACCCCAAGAAATTTTTAGCCTCTCCAGAAAAATACCTTTATGGGTTCATAATTCTATATTTCGTTTTTTTCACTGTTCTGTCCTATGAAAGCCTTCATGCACCGTTTCTAGTAGAAACACGCTCAAAACTGTTATCTATCATTCAAAACAACTCGTCCCTTGAATGAAAAACTCACGCCAAGAGCTTCTGCGCTTTCCCTTTGGCCTCTGAAAGTGTTTGCAGCAACTCAAATGTATCTACAACCACCTCCGTCATCCATCTCTCTTCTGCTTCTTTTTCATAGGAATGAACTTGAATTTTACCTGAGACTAGAATAGGCATTCCCTTTTTTAATATTTTAAACCCAGCCTCTGCAGACTTTCCCCACATAGCAACAGGAATAAAATCCGCCACTGTCGTTCCATCTTTTCTTTTATAGGATCTGCCCACTGCCAAAGTAAATGACAACTTTGTGGCCGTTTCAGAAAACCGTCTCAGCTCAGGATCTCTGGTTAATCTTCCCACCAAAATAGAATAGTTGTACTGCAAACTCATCATTATTCTCCCTCATTAATAGATTGGCGCCTATCACAAGAGAATAAAGGAAAATTTTAATAACGTCAATTATTTATTTTTTTATAAATCAACCGAACAAATAATTTGTTCTTTTTAAAAAAGAAGTCGAGCGTTAGTGGTGGGGCAGGAAAAGAGTGTGCTTCAGAAAAAACCAATTCTGTCTCAACGGGTGCAAACCTAACAGTAATGGGCTGTGAAGAAATTTCATCCCCTGTGTAAGGATCCATCCAATAGGCCTCTTCCCTATTTTGAGACACCCCATAAGCAACCTTAATGCCAAAGGAAGCCTTTTCAATAGACAGCAAAGCCTCTGAAGAAGAGGGCAATGGCAGTTCTTTTTGATAAAGAACGCTTCCCTCATTAGCCAAGACAGCCAATAAGCGAGGAGGATTTTCAAAAACCCCATACACAATATCATTGCCTAAAACCAAAGGATGCCTAATCACCTCTGGACACTGAAAAACCCATTTTTTACAACCGGTTTCACGATCAAGCGCAATTAAAGTGCGATCTAAACTAAAATACACTGTGTCTGCGCTTAAGACAGGTCGTGTGTAGCCTGTATTTTTATTGGCGCTCACGGAGTTTTGCCAGTACACAATAGAATCAGCATCCGTACGAGAAGAAGAATTGCTTAAAAGGCTGAATCCATCCAAAAAATATCGTAGAGATTTTTGAATCTGCAACCAATGTTTATGTAGCGCAGCCACTGACACAACCACCCGCTTGTTACTCCCAACAAAATAATACTCTCCAACGAGCTGTTTTTCGACCGCAAGACCTTCTGTCAACATATCCCGACTGTACACCGCAACATAACTCTCACTCGCATTGGCCAACTGATTTTCAGAAGCAGTACCTGGCCTCTCTAACAAATTTACCCATCCATCATATGTAGTAGCCGCCTGGATCTTTTGAAATCCGTTCGCCGAAACAGTGTCTTGTAGAGGATATACCGAAATAGTAACACTCACGAGGGAAGCATCCCCAACCTGGAGAGCATTAGAAGAAACCGAAAGCACCTCCCATCCGGAAGGAAATCCGAATCGAACACCTAAGCCCGCATGTTCAAAAAGAGTTTGGGAGTAAAGGACTCCTGAAAGAAGAACAAAAAAAAGCGTCCCCGTCCAAAATGAGAGAATCCTACGCATATAGTATGAGTGTATCTCATAACATTGCAAGAAAGAAGGTCCTCGCTTACACTATTTTGATGTCCGAACTCTCAGTCAAAAACCCCTATTCATGTATTTGGATAACAGACGGACTCTCGTCTAGGGATGCACAAAAAAGATACCGAGAAAGAAGATCCACTCTCGCTCAAAAAATAGGATATACCTGCGTCATTTTTGGAACAGATACCCTGCCTGGAGACCGGAATAACTGGGCGCATGTTCCCTCTTTTATCTATCAAGAACCCCTCATGCTCTTCTTAACAGGAATCAATCAACCTAAAGTAGCACTCGTACTCAATCCTAACCATTCTCACCAAGAAATTCTATTTATCCCTCCCAAAAACGCCATGCTAGAATTTTGGGAAGGAAAGAAATTTGGATTTGGCTCTAAAGAAGATCTTGAAGAAATAACCGACATCACAGGGATTGCACAGGTGTATCCGATAGAAACCCTGGAAACCTATCTTTCAACCCAACTGACATCCGCTTCCACAATGGGACTCTATTGGCATAGCAGTCCCACAAAAACACTCAAAGATCCTCTTTTTGACAAAAAAAGCAAGCTCATCAGAGCTCTCAAAAGAAAAGGCGTTGCCCCCGCTGTCGTCAATATTGCCCATGCACAATGGCAGTGTCGGCTTCCTCTCGATGCTACTGATTTTAAAAATGCACAGACAGCAAATGCTAAAACTGCAGACGCTTTCAAAAAAACACTTCCCGTTATTCCAACATGCAAAAGTGAAACAGAAGTTTCAGGGATACTCGCCGGTGAAATTCAAAAAAGATCCTATTTTGGGCATAGCTTCCCCTCTATTATTGCAAGCGGGAAAAATGCCACCATTCTGCACTATACAAAAAACAATGATACCTTCTCTCCCCAAGAACTTCTTCTGCTCGATTTCGGGGTGCGTTGGCAAGGAATGCATGCAGACATTTCGAGAACCGTCCCCATCTCAGGAAAGTTCAATCCCCTACAGCGACTGCTTTACACCCTGGTTCTAGATGCACAAGCTCGGGTTGAAAAACATGCCAAACCAGGAGTCACACTTGAAGAACTTAACACCCTCTGCTGGACCTTTATTAATAGCGAATTAGACTCGAAAATCCGCTCGAATGGGGGGCAAGCAAACCTTCCTTATGCCACACAACCCCACAACGTTAGTCATTATATTGGACTTCAAGTTCACGATGGCGACCCCTTTCGACTGTATAAAAAAACACCCCTCGCTCCTGGAATGATGATTAGCAACGAACCTGGTCTCTATGGACATTTTAGTATGACCCTAGAAAACGTTCTCTATACTGAATGGATAGGAATTAGAATCGAAGATGACCTTTGGATAACCGCATCTGGATGTATCAACCTTAGTCGCGATTGTCCTAAAACCATCGACGAAATTGAAGCGTTGATGGCCTCTTAGTCTGTAGGATATACTGAAGCCTATGAAAACAACTTACAGCGCGCTCACTCAAAAAAGTCTCTCTGGAGAATCTCTCTCTCTGGAAGACTGTCTTGCCATACTAACAGACCCCTCCATTGAGCTTCTTCCCTTACTCGATGCGGCCTATCAAGTAAGAAAAACCTATTGGGGAAACAACGTGACTATTCACGTAATAAACAATGCCCAAAATGGGAACTGCCCTGAAGACTGTGCCTATTGTGCACAGGCTAAAACATCTGAATCTGACATTGAAGATTATCCCATCAAAAGTGAAGCTGAAATTTTAGAAGAAGCCAAGCAGGCCTATGAATCGGGGGCCTATCGCTATTGCATGGTTTTTGGTGGACGTGGCCCTCGCCCAAAACGAGTTGAGCTCTTGGCCTCTATGATTAAAAAAATCAAAGAAACCTACCCCATCCAAGTTTGTGTTTCGACTGGACTTATTGATAATGACGCAGCAAAACAACTCAAAGCAGCAGGCCTCGACAGACTTAACCACAATCTTAATACATCCAAGGACCACTACCCTAACATTTGCAGCACCCACACCTATGAAGACCGACTTAAAACCCTTTATGCGGCCCAATCAAATGGCCTTGAGATTTGTTCCGGCATGATCGTAGGCATGGGGGAATCTGCCTCTGATATCGTTAAAGTAGCCTTAGCATTACGAGAAAAAAACACCACCTCTATTCCCATTAATTTTCTCATTCCTATTCCAGGAACCCGCATTAAAGAAGTATCCGAATTAACCCCTCAATACTGCCTACGGGTTCTTTGCTTGTTTCGCCTTTTGAATCCTAAAGCAGAAATCAGAGTTGCCGCAGGAAGAGAAGTCCATTTCCGTTCTATGCAAGCGATGGCACTCTACCCTGCCAGCTCACTCTTTATGGAAGGCTACCTCAATACAAAAGGGACTCAAACGGTTGAAACCCTTCAGATGATCAAAGATGCGGGATTTAATATCATTTCAACATTTAATCTAGAAGAAATTATGCAAAAAACAGAGGCCTCCCACTACCCTGCCAACTCAGATGTTTTACTCAAACAACTCTCTGACTTACGCCCCGCTTTGAAAAGCTGCTCATAGCTGCTAGAATATACGCCCCTTTAGATTTTTCTAAAGCACACTAACGCCCACTATACAGGAATACCATGCAACAAGATAAATTACGTAACATTGCCATTATTGCCCACGTCGACCACGGAAAAACCACACTCGTAGACCAGCTTTTCAAGCAAAGTGGGATGTTTAGAGATAACCAAGCTGTTGCAGAACGTCTCATGGATTCAATGGACCTAGAAAGAGAGCGGGGCATCACTATCCGAGCAAAAAACGGACTTTTTCACTACAAAGACTATGCCGTCAATATTATCGATACTCCTGGCCACGCAGACTTTGGTGGACAGGTAGAACGTGTGCTTAAAATGGCAGACGCCGCACTCCTTTTGGTAGATGCTGCCGAAGGCCCGATGCCCCAAACCTATTTTGTACTCAAAAAAGCCCTATTTTTGGAATTACCGGTACTCGTAGTCATCAACAAAATCGACAAACCTGCAGCAAGATGCGACTGGGTTTTGGACCAAGTATTTGATCTTTTTGTAAGGTTGAATGCACCCGATCATTTATTGGATTTTCCTGTCATTTATTCTTCTGCGAAAGAAGGCTTTGCTACAAACGACCCCAGCATCCCAGCCACCACAATGGAAGCACTTTTTGACAAAATTATCGATTTTGTTCCGCCACCCAAAGGTGATCCAAACGGTCCCCTTCAAATGCTTGTGAGTTCGTTAAGTTATTCCTCATTTTTAGGTCGTCTTGCGATTGGAAAAATTACCTCAGGTGAGTTGAAAATTAACAAACCTGTTGTCGTAACAACAGATGGGATCACTCTAACACCCGCTAGAATTACCAAAATTTACCGATTTGAAGGCAATGACCAAAAAGAAACCGACCATGCCACAATAGGTGAGCTTGTCGCAGTGGCTGGAATGGAATTTATTACTGTAGGAGAAACACTTACAGACCCCACAAATCCGATCCCACTACCGGCCATTGGTATTGACCCCCCCACCATTTCAATGAATTTTATCCCTAACGATTCCCCTTTTTCAGGACGTGAAGGCCAATTTGTCACTTCAAGACACATTAAAGAACGGCTCATGAGAGAAATTTTGTCTGATGTTGCATTAAAAGTTGAGGAACTCTCCGATGCTCCGGGATACAAAGTCTCTGGGCGAGGAGAACTGCACCTTTCGATTCTGATTGAAACCATGCGTCGAGAGGGCTATGAGCTTCAGGTAACCCGTCCCAAAGTAATCTACAAAATAGAAAATGGAAAACGACTTGAACCTTACGAAGAACTTGTTGTAGACGTGGCCGAACTTTATATGGGGAAAGTAATTGAAAATCTAGGGGCCCGAAAAGGCCAACTTCTCGAAATGGTACAAGAAAACGGGATGGTTCGATTGAAATATAAAATTCCTACCCGTGGACTTTTAGGTTTTAAAGCCGAGTTTATGACAGAAACCAAGGGCATGGGAGTTATGAACTATGTCTTTGCTGAATATGGCGACTATGCAGGAGAAATGCGAAACAGAAAACGAGGAGTCCTTATGTCTAAGGAGCAAGGCGAAACCGTGGGACATGCTCTAGAAAATCTTCAAGAACGAGGCGTCCTATTTTTAGGGCCTGGCGAAAAGGTATATGGTGGCCAAATTATTGGCGAAAATTCTCGTGAAGATGACATGGTTGTCAATCCCAGCAAAGGAAAAAAACTCACGAATATTCGAACCACCGCATCCGATGATGCAACCGTGCTCACTCCGCCTACCATTATGAGCCTAGAAAATTGCATTGCCTTTATCAATGACGATGAATTGGTAGAAGTAACGCCTCAGAGCATTCGACTCAGAAAAGTATATTTAGACGAAGTCGACCGAAAAAGATTTAAAGGTGGAGACTAGACCTTTTTTAATGTAAACGCCATAAACAGGGGAAACTCTTTTCTAGAAGTGTTTTCCCTGGCGGCATTCTTCCCTACACTTGTCTTATCTGAAATCCACTCGTCAATTTGCTCGATATAGAATCCGGTTTGTTTAAATACTCGGGAATAGTCACTCAAAGGCACATGGAATGACCACGTTTGTTGAGCTTTATGAGGAGAACCCGGCGCCATATCGATAGGGATTTTCAAACGACTCATATAGGCTTTAAGTTTACGGTATTGAATCGGCCCCTCCACATGCCAAGAAGAATATTGAGGTACCCGCAATATAGGGTGATTTACGACAATAAAAGCCTGCCCACCTGGCTTTAAATGGGCAGCCATATTGATCATAACACCCTCAAGAGAAGCCATGTTTTGCAAAGCCAAAAGAATCACCCCGTGGGTAAAATTAGTTTTATTGAGCAAGAACTTTTGACAGACATCTTGGACCTTATAATAATGTGACCCCCCTTCAGGTTTCAACAATTTTGCATAGTCAATCAAAGACGAAGACGCATCCAACCCAAAATAAGTAAGCCCTTCTGGCATCACCCGAGAAAAAACACCCTGCCCACACCCCAACTCCAAAACAGAAGAAAATCGAGTCAGGGCCATCACCTTTAAAAGTCGAGGAAAAATCACGTGTTGGTGATAATAACTGCCTTCTCGCCCCACTAACTGGTGATACTCATTTGCACTCACTTCCCAAGACGTCTCTTTCATCGTTAAAAGTATATCACACGCTTGATTACCACGCATAAAAGTGGTTAAATAAAAGAATGACAGAAAAACTCACCCCCATGCAGGCACGTGTCTATACCTTCATTTGTGAGTTTGCTCAAGAAAACGGGTTTCCCCCTTCCTATTCTGAGATGGCTAAAAAATTCAATTTTTCCTCGGACGGCACTATCAGAACCTATCTGGAACACCTAGAAAAGAAAGGCTATATCCAACGCCTAGGCCAAGCCAGAGGCCTCAAACTATTAGTGAATCCCCAAACAAAACAAGGACAGGCGATCCCTATCGTCGGTAAAATAGCCGCAGGCCCACCTAATGCCGCTATAGAGACACATGAAGGAACACTTGCAGATATTCCTCAGCTTCATCCAGAGAAAGGCCGTATGGCCCTTAAAATCAAGGGGGACAGCATGCAAGACGCGGGCATTCTCGACGGAGACCTTGCCATCATTCAAAAAGATGTCCCTGTTCCCAACGGTCACATAGGCGCCGTTTTTATAGACGGAACAGCCACTCTAAAGCGCCTCTTCTACGAAAAAGACAAGGTCAAACTTCAACCCGAGAACACCGCCTACGAACCCCTCTACCTCGACAAAACCAACCCCAATACCCACATTATCGGACGCCTAATCGCAGTAGTACGAAATCAGATTTTCTAAGAAACCAAGGCCTGCATCACCCTAAAAATAAGTTTTCGATTTTTCTTAAACAACACCAAGCCACTCCCAATCAAAAGAACACTCAATCCGACCATTAAAACCTGCTGCATCCCCGTAGATATGTATAAAAGCACAGACAAAATACCCAATACAGCCGTCACAAAATAACTAAACAAAGCAATCTGCTTTTGAGTCAAACCAGAATGCAGCAATTCATGATGAAAGTGTCCCTTATCCGGCTTAAAAATAGCCTGTTTATTTTTAAATCGCCTCAGAATAGCGTATAGCATGTCTAAAATAGGAATTCCCAAAACCAAGATGGGCACAAAAACACGCCAAGACAAATCCCCTGCCATCACCCCCCTTACGGACACCAAACCCAGCATATAGCCCAAGAACATAGACCCTGTATCCCCCATAAAAATACTCGCCGGAGGAAAATTAAAACACAAAAACCCCAAAGTTGAACCCATAACAGCCAGCATAAGCACCATCGAAGTCATGTGCCCAGACTGGAAAGAAACCAAGGCCAAAACAGCGGCTGCAATAAAAGAAATGCCCGCAGCCAAACCATCTAACCCATCAATCAAATTAATCGTATTAATAATACTAATCACAAAAAATATGGTCACAGGAACGGCCATAATTCCCAAAGAAAACGAGCCCACAAAAGGAACAGAAAGCGTCGATAACACCACCCCTTGGCTCACCGGAATCCAGGCCATAAACACTTGCCCAAACAACTTCACCAACGGCCGAATGCACAAAACATCATCAATAATACCCAAAACCAAAATAAAAAAAGCGCCCAACAACATGCCACGAAAATCCAAACTAAAGGCATATTGACCAATGGTTTGCACACTTAACAAAGCACCCAAACAAATGGCAACCCCGCCCAGGTGTGGAATAGGCGATGTATGAACTTTTCGGTCAGACGGAGGATCGATAAACCCAAATTTAAGCGATACTTTTTTAACAACAGGCGTAATAATAAGACTAGAAATAAAAGCAAGAAAAAAAACAGAAAAAATAGAGGTCATTATTAAATTATACACAAAAAAAGCCAGGATTGCTCCTGGCTTTTTTTGAATAAAAGGGCTAAAGAACTATAAAGTTACATTTATTCCTAATACTGGATAGAAAGTTTTCATAACACCTATTTGAGCTTGATTTGTGCTGTTGCCCATCTTGATATCTAACAAAATCACTTGAAGACCAATACTGATTTTATCAGTGATCTTAGCCATAAACTTCTTTGTAAGATCAATATTTGTCAACATGAAGGCACCACCCCCTGCAAGGGTCTTTACGCTACCTTCATCACTAGGACCTTGACCCCAAACTGTCAACACATCCACATTTCCAACCAAAGGAAGATTTGCATTGATACCTACAATTGAGTTAATATCCGAACCACGACCACCTGTAGTATCTGTCGCCACAGCACTAGCCACTTTAGAAGAGGTGCTAAAATTAGCAGAAAAACCTACTACTGCAGAAATATCATCGGTCAAAGGCACATAGGCTTTTGTGATTGGACCTCCGCCTAAATTTCCATTAAAACCTGTTACTGTGTCAAAAGACATTGCACTTACTGATGATGCGGCTACCATAACTCCTAAAACTGCTGCTACTAACGCTTTTTTCATATCGAACTGCTCCTTAATAAGTCTGTTTTATTTATTGATTCAATTACCAATGGATGACGAGTGTGGAACAAACCTCCTTTCTATAAAAATGTCACTACTTTACCAAGGAATATGAGCGCCTTGTTAGAAATATGTTTTAATTCTAATCAATTTTAAGACCCGATGCAACCCCAATGACCTGATATACTTGTAAAAACATGAATACGCTTAAAACAGAAGGCATTATTTTAATCTCAAAACCCTTTTTTGAAAAAGATCGCATGGTGGATATTTTAACTCCAGAACAAGGAAAAATGCGGCTTTTAGCCAAAGGCGCCAACAGCCCCAAAAAAAACTCGTTTTCAGCCTTGCAACCAACCCTTCATGCGCGATTTTCGTTAAGCCCCACCAAAAGCTTTACCTTCGTAAATGGAACAGATGCACTGCATTCTTTCCCTGGTATCAGAGACTCGTTCAACAAGATTAGCCTCGCATGTTATTTTTTGGAAATTGCACGAAAATCGACCGTCTATCATCAATCTCACACCCGTCTGTTTTCCCTATTGCTAGAAGTCCTTTTAAAACTTGAGCTGGGCGAAGACATTTTAGACAAGCTTTTGGAACTCAAAACCCACTTCCAAACCCAATTTTTAATTGCGGAAGGGTTGCTAGAAGAAAACAGTCCCATTTCGGATTATTCTTTCAAAAAAAGTGTCGAAAGCTACTGCTCACAGGTCATTCTGTCGCCAGTTTTTCTCACTTAAATTCCGGTCAAATCTATGCCTTTTTCAGACAAAACAGACCTGAGGGCCTTACGCAAACCCGGACATAAGCTTACTTCTTCCAAAATAGATTCCGCTGTTTCCCACAAATCGGGCCAATACGGATATTTGCGACAATGGGTAGGGCGCGCTTCATAGATGCGACATTCATTTTTTTCATTTAAAAAACAATGCGGACGATGATTTTTTGAGGCCAAAACATACCAACCGTTATCTCTGTATGTATACCGTTCGATAAAAGCCGCCACCTCTATATCCAAGACAGCTGCCATCCGCTTAATTTCGGTCAAGCTTCCGTAAACAACCCCGTCTCGGCGACAACAATTTCCCGATTTTTGGCATTGAAACTTGGCCAAAATCTCATCTTTTAATAAAGGTAATCGAGAGGAAGGAAACATAAAAACACCTATAGGGTTCGCAAAAGTGGGTCTAAATCATAAACAATGCATTTTAGTTTTGAGATAAAAACTATAGAATACTACACCCATGGACGAATCTTTAAAACCTACGCTTTTAACATTGTGGCAGCAAGAACTCCACTCAAACCCTAAGTTAGCTGAAAATTCAAAAGAACTTTTGAACACCTTACTTCATACCATTGAAACAAAAACCATTCCCTCTATTTCTGCCCAAAGCCTTGAGCCCATACTCGTCATGTGGCATCAATTACTGAAACAACAGCATCATGCGGGACTCAGCGTCAAAGATACAGCGATGCTGCTTCTTTCTCTCAAAACAACCCTATCACGCAGTATGGAAGACGGCACGCTAAACAATGAACCCAAACTTACTACCCTAGTAGATATGCTCAGTGTCTTTTCTTTTGAACTGTATAGCGCGCAACAGGAGCAGGTTATTGAGAAACAAAACAATCAAATTGAATATCTTCAAACCAATCGCACATTACCTCCTTACAACACTCTTTTAGGGGAAAGCCCTCAGATGCAAGCCGTGTACAAGGCCATGGACTTAGTGTTAGACAATGACATTACAGTCTTACTTCAAGGCGAAAGCGGCACAGGAAAAGATGTCATTGCGACAGCCATTCATGAACACTCAAAACGCAATAAAAAACCATTTATTACCCTCAATTGTGGAGCCATTCCCAAAGAGCTTATCGAATCTGAATTATTTGGGCATGAAAAAGGATCCTTTACGGGGGCTCAAGAACGTAGGCTAGGGAAATTTGAACTCGCCGATGGGGGGACTCTGTTCCTAGACGAAATTGCCGAGCTTCCTCTGGATCTTCAAGTCAAACTATTACGTGTCTTGCAAAACAAAGAAATTGAACGGGTAGGTGGAAGCCAAAAAATATCAATCAATGCGCGTATTATTGCCGCCACTAACCAAGACCTGAACACCGCCGTAAAAAAGGGGGCCTTTCGGTTAGATCTGTTCTATAGGCTTAACGTATACCCCATTCATATTCCTTCCTTAAGGGAACGCAAAGAAGACATTGTGATGTTAGCCCTTCATTTCCTGCATCTATATAGCCACCAATTTAAAACCCCAGCCCAAACCCTCACCGCTGACGCCCAACAGTTTTTACTCGCTCAAAAATGGGAAGGCAATGTCAGAGAATTAGAGAATATGATGCAACGTGCTGCCTTGCTATCAAAAACCAAGGATGTCAGCGCGGATATCCTCTCATGGCAGCCTGGCAAACTTACCCAAGCTACCCCCGCACAACCGTTAGCACTTCCTCTAAGAACCATTGTCCCTTTGGCCACACTCGAAGCCCAGGCTCTAACCACAGCCCTTAAAATTACAGGGGGAAACATCAAACAAGCCGCCATAGAGCTAGGAATTTCACGCACCACTTTCTATAACAAGGCCAAGCTTTATAGCCTTCCACTCGATGAGGCAAAAAACTAAATATTTTGTAATTTAAGTATTTCGGTTTTATTGCCAGAACCCAAAATACTGATCGCGTACACCCCCGTATCTGCACTGTAGGTATAGGAAATTTTCCCAGAATCATCCGTATCTGTATAGGTTTTCCCGGTGAAAGGATTGGTAGGCGTTTTGCCCAACTCCCCGTCTCCTTGCAATAAACTCGACAACTCACTCAAAGACAAGGAACCCGTAGGATAACTCCCCTTACTGAGATAATAAGACTCTAGAGCCACCTGAAGCGTATGCCCAACCGCCTTAACAGAGGTTTCCTTAGCCTTATTTTGAATCAAAGAAAAATTGGGAAACACAATGGCGCTAATAATCCCAATAATCGCAATAACCAACACCAACTCTATCAAAGTAAAGCCTCGTTGTTTTTCTCTCATGAAACATCCTTTCTTGAACTAAAGATACAAGAAAAGATACCTCGATATTTACATTGCGTCAATTTTATTTTTTATTAAACTTAAAAGAGAGTAAGAACGTTGCAAGTAAAATGCCTAAAATGATACTCAGAGAAGCCATCAGGGGAATAGCGTAAAAATCGTCCGCTATCATCTTAACTCCCACAAAAATCAAAATAGCGCCTAATCCATAATGAAGAAACCTTACTTTAGTGAGAGCGTGCGAAATCACAAAATAAAGAGATCTCAAACTTAAAACAGCAAAAAGATTAGAAGTAATCACAATAAAAGAGTCTGTGGTAATACCCAAAATAGCAGGAATAGAGTCCATCGCAAAAACCAGATCCGTGAACTCAATAACCACGAGAGTTAAAAAAAGCGGAGTCCCCCACCATTGGGTCCCTTTTCTGACAAAAAAAGCGCCTCCATGAAACTCAGAAGTCAATGGAAGCCGCCTCTGAATCCATTTAAGAAAGTACCCCTCTCCGACAGGTATTTCTCGAGGCGTATCCAAAACCGACTTAACCCCGGTCACAATCAAAAAAGCCCCCAAAAGATAAAAAACCCAATGAAACCGATGCAATACACCAATGCCTGCAAAAACAAACAAGGCACGCATAAAAACAGCACCCCAAATTCCCCAAAACAAAACACGCTGATGCGCATGATGAGGCACTTTGAAAAAAGCAAAAATAGTAATCATCACAAATAAGTTATCGACACTTAAAGACTGCTCCACAATATAGCCGGTTAAAAAAGCCAAGGCCTGAGAGGCCCCCGAAAAATAGAAAATACCCAGGTTAAACACCAGCGCCAAGATCCACCAAAACAACAACCACTTCAAAGCAATTTTAAAGGACATACAGGGACTATATACAACAAAATCAAGGCTGTCCACACCTCGCATACTCGCCTCAAAATGAGGCTAGAAACAATAAAAAACAAAGATACCCCTTGCTAAATAAAAAAAAAGCCTCTAAATTAGTCCGAAAGGAGGTGACAAAATCCCCATTTTGGCAAGTTGTGCAAGTAATACAAATTGAAGATGAAAAAAAAACTAATTTTATTAACAATGGAGGTTCCTAAATTATGGCAATTGAGTTTTATGATGTTAAAGACAGAAAAAAAGTAAAAGTAGAAGAAAAAGACATTACCAAGACCAAGTATGAGAGAAAACTAAAAGATGGAAGTGTTCAAATCAGATATGCATTTCGCGCAAAGCACAGTGGGCGTCAATTGACAAAGTTTTGCTCTAAAGTAGATTGGGATAAAGTAAAAGCAGCTGTAGAAAAATAGGTCTTTTATTTCCTAAAGTAAAAAGCAAACGACCCCTTCCAGACACCATGGAAGGGGTTTTTGGTTAATGGCGAAACAATGTGACCAAATAAATAGCACTGGATATCACAATAATCAAAGGCCCAGAAGGCAGATTTAAAAAAGCAGACATCCAAATTCCTGAAGTTGTAGCAATGGCACCCAGCAAAACCGCTAAACCCATCATGGTTTTAAGATCTTGAGTCACGTTTCTGGCAGAAGCCGCCGGCAAAGTCAAAAGGGCTATCACCAAAATAATCCCTACAGCCTTCAATAAAATCACTGTTGTCAGTGTAATCAGTTCTAACAAAAATACATACAAACGCGAAACAGGCAAATTCAATACTTTCGCGTAAGTTTCATCAAAAGTAATGGCACGGAGGGGATAAAAAAACACGACCACCCCCGACACCACCACCACATCCAGAATGGCCACAACCACTAAATCGGCATGTGACACCAATAAAATATTGCCAAACATATAACTAAACAAATCGCCCACATATCCTTGACTCAAAGAAATACACAAAATTCCAATCGCCATTCCCAAGGACCAAATAACCCCTATCAAGGTATCTTCTTGTTGCTTAAACCGCTCTTTAACAACACCGACCAACAAAGCCGTCACCATCCCAAAACCCGTCGCCCCTAACAGGGTGTTAAATCCTAATAAATAGCTCAGCCCAATCCCCCCAAAAGCCGAATGTGCAATGCTGCCAGAAATAAAAGAAATGCGCTTCACAACCACATAAGACCCAATCACGCCACAAGCAACACTGCATAACAACCCCATCAAGAGCGCATGTTGAAAAAATACAAACTGGAACAACTCACTCATGCGCGTGTAAAACCCGATGAGGAACCCCGTGTGCAATCAATTCCACAGGACATCCATAGGTAGCTTCTAAATCATGTGCACAAAGCTCTTTAGAATCGTGATAAATTAACTTTTGATTCAAACAAGCCACCTTTTTAACCAGTTGAGACACCGCCGAAATATCATGAGACACCATTAAAATCGCCATCTTTTCATTTAAAATTTTAAGAAGTTCATAAAAGGCCCGTTCCGCTTGAGGATCTACACTCGAAGTAGGCTCATCTAAAATAAGCAGCCGAGGGCCATTCAACAAGGCTCTTGCAATAAATACACGCTGCCTTTCTCCTCCGGACAAATCAGACAAGGCCCTATTTTGAAGAGGCAATACCCCCACCAAATCTAAGCACTCACAGGCCTCTTCACGGTCTTTTTGAGTAACACGATGCCAAAGATTTCCCAACAGCCTACTGGTTAAAACAACATCCAAAACTTTGATCGGATACTGAGCGTCCATGGTACTGGCCTGGGATAAATACCCCACATGACGCCGACCTTTTTCTGGAGGTTCGTTAAACAACAACACGTGGCCCTTATCGGGCTGTATTAAACCCATAATCAGTTGAACAAGAGTCGATTTTCCCCCCCCATTAGGACCAATAATCGCCACAAAATCTAAGGGCATCATAGAAAAGCACACATCGATCAAAGCCGGTTTTTTGCCATAGGCATACTCAACATGAGAAAGAAAAAGAATAGGATCCTGCATAAGTTCAAGCATACGAAGATGAAGGATAGGCGTCAACGTTATACATTCCTAAAAAGGGTGCTGTTTCCCTATTCGGAACAGAAAAAAGCCTAAATCTGGTTTCTATTTTTTTTAGAAACATAGCCGAAAATGGGGTGTTCGAGCCCAAACTTCCTCCCATTAAAAAATGAGTGGTCCCCTTAACACGGGCACACTCCGGCTCAGACCAGTTGTTGTCAGCAGATATTTTCTGAATATGGCCCTCAAACAGTTTCTCTAAAAGCTGCTCCAAATACCCCGCCATTTCCAAAATATAAGGATGATCAAGGGGAGCGTCTTGAGCCAAAACCCCTGTTTTTTCAAAAAAAGCCCTTCCTGAAATTAAGTCTTCCGCAGACTGCCATCGACCTTGAGAATTCTGCAAAGCAATATCGTAAATATGTCCATCGGTGTACACCTCAATGTCACCATGGGCCTGTACCGTCGCAAATCCGCCCCCTAAACCCGTTCCTGGCCCAACATAGCCCCACTTTCCTGGAACAGCCCCCTCTTTGAGCTGAGTCAACCCCCCCTTCATCTGGGCAATGGCATCATTCTCAATCTTTACAACCCACTTTTTCGGAAAAATAGGCCCTAAAAAAACGGCCATATCGAGATTATCAAATTCCGTTTCGAAACTTTCGAGATTTCTAGCAGATCCCCTAGAAATAATATGTCGAGAAGGCCCGATTAATTTACCAGGAGTAGCGATTCCTACTTGAGGAAAAAATTCCCACCCGCGTGCCTTTACAACCCTCCCCGCCTCTATAAAAAGGGCCTGAATAGACCCCCAAAGAGCCTCTTTACCCTTATGTGTTACAGAGGTATCCCCGTACAAAACCCGACCCTCCCCACACAAAGCCCAACGAATTTTGGTACCTCCAATATCCACGCCTAAAAACACCTTGGTTTTGTTAAGAAAAGTTGTCATAGATACTGGCCATTCTAGTGCAAAACTCAAAACTTTTGTAATCACAATAATAATTTACTGGGTTTAATAATTAAGAAAAAACGGTATACTATTCAGCTATGAAAATAAGTATCAATTTCAGCAAAAAGAATATTCAACAAGTTCAATCCCTTTGGTCTCAAATGTACGTTGTGAAAGCAACTCTAGAAAACAAGCTCAAGGAAGCCTATCTTCTTGAGGTAGATCCGGTAAAAGAAACTTTTAACTTAGTACCTGCATCTGAAGCTTTTTCTTTCAATTTTCCAATCTCTTTTACGTATCCCCATAAAGATTTTGAAAAATAATGGACAACAAAGAAATTGCCAAAGAAGCAATCGAAAAAAGCGGGATAAAAAGTAAAATGACCTCTTGGAGTGGGCCCTTACCCCCTCAAATTATCGATAAAATTTCAGATGAAACCGCCAATGAAATGGTTAAGAGCCTTTGCAGGAGACAAGAACGTCAAGACGACATTGTTGAAAAACTGATTCAAAGCAAGGAAAATTCAGCAAAACGGAGTGACCATGTAAAACTTATCCTAACACTCGGCAGCATGTGTTTTATTTTGCTACTAAGCATAGTTTCTCTATTTTTTAATAAATTAGAACTAATAAAAGATATATTTCAAATTTTGGGCTATATAAGCGGTGGCAGTGGGATTGCATACATTATTATCAAGAACAAGGATACTAAAGAATCTGAACCCGAAATTACCATTCAATAATCTCAGTAAATAACCATGAATTTACTCGAACTAGTCCCACACTCACTTGAAGAACTCATTACCCAAGCCAAAGAACTGATTCAAACCATCCCTGAATTAAATGGCATTAATATCCCTGATGTGCTTCGTCTTCCCATTCGCAGTCACGATGCGGCACATGCCCTGCTAAAAGAAGGTATTCTGGCCATTCCACATATTCGATGTATCGATCACACCCTTGAAGAGAGCGTAGCCCTTATCCACTCTCTCATTCAAACAGGGCTAAAGGCCGTTCTTATTGTTTCGGGAGACAAACCCTTAAGCCCCGAGGCACAAACGTTTGATATTTCTCCAGTGCTTCTGATCAAAACCCTCAAAAAAACCTTCCCTACTTTAAAAGTCTATGCCGCCCTCGACCCTTATCGTCAGTCATTTAAGCAAGAACTCGCCTATTGTCATGCAAAAATTCTAGCCGGAGCCGACGGCTTTTTTACCCAACCTTTTTTTGATGTTTCTCTGGCTACACTTTTTTTAGATCAACTGACTCAAACCGAGATTTTTTTAGGAATGTCTCCCGTCATGTCTGACAAATCACTGAACTACTGGAAAACCAAGAATATGGCCATTTTCCCCCCCCAATTTCAATTGGATTTAGACTGGAACTGCCAACTGGGAGCACGCCTCGTCCAAGTCGCAAAATCCAGAGGCCTTAGCACTTATTTAATGCCCATCACCGTGTCTGCATTAGCCTATGCCAAAGGGGTCTTTCACCGACCATGACCCCCGCATTTGTACACCTTCACTGTCACACGGAATACTCCCTGCTGGAGGGTGCCATACGCGTACCCGAACTTCTCAAACAAACCCATGCATTTGGAATGACATCTGTCGCCATTACGGATAGCGGTACCATGCACGGAATTATCGACTTCTATCTCAAAGCAAAATCGATGGGGATCAATCCTATTATCGGCTGCGATATGTATCTCACCTCAGATATCACCATCAAAGAACGGGGGCTGAACCGTATTATCTTGCTCTGCAAGGATTATCATGGGTATCAAAACCTGGTAAAGCTCGTCACTATTTCTCACCTAGAGGGTTTTTATTACAAGCCCAGAATCGACCTCACGCAGCTTGCCAAACATACGAAAGGGCTTATCGCTATTTCACCCGGACAACGAGGTCCTGTTGGGTTTCACCTTCGCTCAGACGCACTAGAAGAAGCCAAATCCGTAGCAATCCAACTTAAAACCATGTACGGATCAGATTTCTATCTTGGGCTTCAACGTCTAGACTTCCCAATGGAAGATATCGTTAATGACGGCTCTGTTGCTTTAGGCAAAGAACTCGATATCCCTCTTGTCGCTACAAATGATATTTACTATCTCAAAAAAGAAGAGGCTTTTCTGCGTGAAGTGCTTCATTGCATCCAAACAGGAAAACTTTTACAAGAAGATATTCGAGCCAAGCTTCAAAGTGAAGAACTCTATTTAAAATCGCCAGAAGACATGTGCGCCCTCTTCGCCGACATTCCAGAAGCCATTTTGAACACCGTTGCTATCGCCAACAAATGTCACATCGCTATCGAAACCGAGCAGGTAAAACTTCCTCGATTTGAATGCCCAGACAACAAATCAGCAGAAGACTATTTAGAAGAATTGGTATGGGAAGGCATTCGTAAAAAATACCCCGAAGTCACCCAAGAGATCAAAGACAGAGTCGTATTTGAACTCAATACCATTAAACCCATGCAATATGCTCCCTATTTCCTCATTATTTACGATTTTCTACACTTTTGTACAACATCAGGAATTCCCGTAGGCCCAGGCCGAGGATCCGCAGCTGGCTCGATTGTAGCCTACGCCTTAGATATCACTAAAATCGACCCACTCCGCTATCATCTGCTATTTGAACGATTTCTAAATCCTGAACGGGTCTCTATGCCCGATATTGACCTTGATTTTTGCATTCGTCGTCGAGGTGAAGTGATTGACTACATTGTCAAAAAATACGGAACAGACCACGTTTCTCAAATTGCAACCTTTGGTACAATGGCTGCTCGGGGTGTCATTCGCGACGTTGGGCGAGTTCTCAATGTACCTCTAGCCGATGTTGACCGCATTGCCAAGCTTATTCCCTCGTTTCCTGGCTCTTACACCAGTATTCCTGAAGCCTTAGAACAGATTCCCGATCTTAAAAAACTTCAAGACTCTTCAGAAGAAATCAAGCGCCTTCTGTCCATCGGAATCCGGCTAGAAGGATTTTCAAGGCATACATCGACACATGCTGCGGGAATTGTCATTTCAAGAGACCCCCTCTACACTGTCGTCCCTTTATCAAAAAATGAAGGTCAAGTCGTCACTCAGTTCTCGATGACTGACCTTGAAAAGGTCGGACTTCTAAAAATGGACATTTTGGGACTCCGCAACCTCACTGTAATGGACGATACGGTCAAACTGATTAAAACCCTTTATGGCATTGAGTTAGACCTCATAGCGTTCCCCTTCAACGACGAAAAAAGCTACAACATTCTCTGTTCTGGCAACACAATGGGCATTTTTCAGTTAGAGGGCAGAGGCATGCGTCAGCTCATCAAAGATATGAAACCCAGGGTTTTTGAAGACATCATCGCCATTCTAGCTCTCTATCGTCCCGGGCCTTTAGGTTCGGGAATGGTCAGCGACTTTATCTCAAACAAATCAGGTAAAACCACCGTTAAATATGACCTGCCTGAACTGGAACCCATTCTCAAAGAAACCTACGGCCTTATTGTCTACCAAGAACAGGTCATGCAAATCGCTTCGGTGATTGGAGGGTTTACGCTAGGCCAATCCGATATGCTCCGTCGTGCCATGGGAAAAAAGAAAAAAGAAGAAATGGACAAGCTCAAAGACAAGTTCTTAGAGGGTGCTCAAGAACGCAAATTCCCCCTAGAAAAAGCCAACCGAATCTTTGAATTATGCTATAAATTCGCAGAATACGGATTCAACAAGTCACACTCCGCAGCCTATGCACTAATCTCTTACCAAACCGCCTATCTCAAAGCCAATTATCCTGTCGAATATATGAGCTCGCTCTTATCTAGTATTTTAGGATCTAGTGAACGTGTCTCTGGGTATATCCATGAATGTAAATCGATGGATATTCCTGTACTGCCTCCAGACGTCAATGAATCCGGAATTAATTTTACGATCGTCAAAAACACCGAAGGCAAAACCGCCATTCGATTCGGTCTAGGTGCCATCAAGAATGTCGGTGAGGGGGCCATTGAAAGCCTCATAGCCCACCGCATAGAGAAACCCTATACATCACTATTGGACCTGTGTAAAAGAGTCGATTTAAGGCAGGTAAATAAGCGTGTCATCGAAAGCCTCATTAAAAGCGGGGCATGCGATGCCTTCGGCCCCCGAGCTCAATTGCTCGCCATCTATGAACTCGTTTTAGAACGCGCCCAGGCCTTTATCAAAGAACGCAATAGCGGGCAATTGGGTCTCTTTGGGACAACTGAAATTGAAGATGATGCCGCTTTTCGAAGCTCGGATTATCCTTACATTGCAGACAGTGACATCCTTAAAATGGAAAAAGATATGCTAGGACTCTATATTTCCGGCCATCCGTTAGACGCCGTGAAAGAACGTTTTCTCAAGCTCCCCTTCAATACAGAGGTGCTCAAACCCGAAGACGAAGGAAAATCAGTCACCCTTTTAGGGTTTTTATCTGACTGCAGACGGGTCGTCACCAAAACAAAAAAAGAGATGGTCATAGGCACCCTCGAAGATATGTATGGCAGCATTTCCGTCGTCCTCTTTTTTCACCCCAATTTCGACGAAAAAGCCGCCCTATTTACCGATGACACACTCGTCCAAGTACAAGGAAAAGTCCGCCTCAGCCAGGAAGAGCTGTCTATTTCCTGCGACGACATCCAAGCCATCGACAAACATTCCGCCCCTAAAAAAGTCATGATTGACCCCGAAAACATCGAATCAATGGAAATTTTTCAAACCCTCAAAACCATAGCCACCCAAAACAAAGGCCCCCTCCCTCTTCACTTCCTATTTCCAGAAGGAGAAGTCATCGCCCACCCCAAATTCTGGATCTCAGACAAAAAAGAATGCCTCGCCACGATTGAAGAAATTGTAGGAATGGGACATTGTTGGTTAGCTTAACTATGACATAATTGGGCGCCCGCATTTAAAGCCTAGCCTCTTTTATGGGCTTTTGGTAACCTGGGGTTCTTGGAGCGGTTACGTGACGTTCATAGTTGGATCTCAAATACACATTTTTGTTTCAAAATATCGAAAATCAGCACTTGCCCACCGTCTGTAACAATTGCAATCTCATGATCAGATAGTAAATCCCAGTAGATAAACATGGATTTTGCTAAGAATTGAAGCAAAGGTTTTCCATTTTCAAATATTTGATATGAGAAAAAATGTTTAAAATACTCTGTGGCTATTGGATTTAGCGTATATATTTTGTCGTTAAACAAAGACTTTATGGGATTATTTCCGTGGGGAGCGCTCATCCAATTTGTTATTGGAGTAAGGTTAAGTGTTTTTGGATCAATAGAGGCAAACTGAATTTGAAATTCTTTTGGGTGCTCGTAACTTACCAACACCCTGTTTGTACGTGACAGTGTTTCTTCAACGCTAAAACCTCTTTGAAGTTTTTTGATAGGAATAGACTTGCTTGTTTTTATATTAAACACACTATGGGCTGGAGGAAAAACATACATCTTTTGGGTCACAAGAATAGTCTCATTAGTTAGCCAACCACAATATTGACCTTGGATAGCTAATTTTTTAAAGGTCCCGTTCTTAAGATTGAACAGGTAAAAACCACTCTTTGGATCTCCCTTTGGATATAGCATAAGTGGTCGGCCATTATCTTCTGAAAGTGTTGAATTGTCTTCTTTTTCTCGTCTATCAATAAAAAAAATAAGGTGCTGGTCATCATAAGAAATCCCAGTTATCCGAACAACAGAATCATACTTTTGGCTATCTTTAAAAGACAGGGTTACAACCTCCCTTTCTTCCTCATTGGAATTCAATGATTTTATGCTTAGTCCATCTATAAAAAACAATGTTTTACTTCTTTTAGAAAATAGGTAGTTTGAACCGAAGCCAAATTCTCCGGAAGGAATAGTTGTAAAATGTTTTTTAGGCTCAAACTTCTCAACAGAATAGTTTTGACTAACTTTTGAGACTTTTACAAAACAATCTCGTCCTAACAAGAGTGTTTGAGCCTGAGAATTATTCGTTAAAATACAAAAAAAGATTAAACCTACAAAATATTTAATTGGAATCTTCATTAGTTCTGAGGCCCTTTCTTGTATCCCGGATCAAAAAACAATCGTCTTCCGTTTGGTTGAATTATATATTCTCCATAGTGGAGATGAGTCAAGTAATCTCCCCCAGTATTTCCTATAATACCTAGCTTATCGCCTGCATGGACATGGGATCCGCACCACATAGTCGCTGAGGTTTGGGACCCCTTCCCCAATAATTTGACCATTGGCCCAATAATAAAACTTTGTCAGAGTGTTTTCTTTGCTGTTGTATACCCTTTGGTGTTTGTGGTCATATCCGTAACATGCCCACGAACTGTTGTCTCTTTGGATCGAGCGTGTCATTTCCATCCTCTATCCAATTTTACTTTCTCTCTATCGAGGATAATTCTATTCTCTTTCTTGTCTGAGTTGGCTTTGAAAAGTTCTTTAGAGATCTCTGCAATGACCAAATCGGTCTCTCCATAGCTCCCAAATAAAATGTATTTGTTTTTTGCATCAAAAACACAATAGCCTTTTGGCAATCCCATATTATTTTTTTGTAGTTTTTTTACAATGGGTTTCCCAAATTCTAGCTGAATAGCTGAGAATCGCCCATTTATCGATTCTCTATTCTCATCATTTTGAGTAGTGCCTTTAAAATTGTAATATGAATTTATTTTAGTTATTCTTCTCTGGCGGTTTGTTTGAATACGAATAGCCATCAAATTGCCTACTCCGCTCTCGATTATATACTCAGGAAGCCCCTTAAATTCAACTCCTACTTTAGCCATATTCAAAATTATTTTATCCATGTAATAATCATTGGAAAATCCAGTTTTATTGATTTGTTTCCGTGTTATCGTTGGTTTTCCAAGAGGTTTTTGTACTTCTGCATAAAATCTATCGAATTCTGTGGATGATCCAGAAGAAAAAACGCTAGTTGAACATGCAAATACCACTAAAAACAACAGTAAGCCAGAGAGATAACATTTCATCGCGCAATCCCAGGATCATAGTATTTCCAACGCCCATTGGATCGCCCTGTATTTCCTATGGTTCCAATAATTTGTCCCACATTCACATGTTCCCCTACGTTGATGGGACTTTTTGTCCGCATATGCGCATAGAGGCTACATTCATTTTTGTGTTGATCTCGAGTGGTAATGAGCAAGTTTCTAGACTCATTTAGAGTGTGCTGCTTAGGTTCCATATTTTTTCCAAATACTGGGCCCAGATTTAATTCCTTTGTCATAGCTTTTTCTGGCGTTTTTGTTGATAATACTTTTTGTTATTCTTGCATAAAAATATTGAGATTTATCTCTTCCGGCCAGAAGATATTGATGCCGATATTGAGTATCAATATCTCTGTCCTCATAGGAAAATACAATATATCCACCACTTTCCGTCAATTTATCCATAACAACCCGATCAGTTCCTTGATTCAATATCTCAACAAGCCATTTTGGATTAGGGCTTGCAACTTTGTAATACAAGCAAACTATCTGAATGATATTTTGATTATCTCTAAAAAAACGGATTCCACAGTTTCCATTCTCAAGTAAATACTCGTTATCCCCTAAAAACTTTTGGCCCAACTCAAGCGCTTTCCCCCCATTTTTTTCTTTGAAAAAAGAATGGAAATCTTCCTTCGTCAAATCCTTGTTTTTCATACCAGACAGCCCTTGTTTTGATTCTAAAAAGGGAGTGTTTAATTTTCTATAGATATCCTCAATAGTATAATTACCCCCGATAATTTCTGTTGTTTTTGCAAAACAATCCGTTGAAAAAATCACTACTCCAATAAGCAATATAAAATATTTCATTGTTACTTCCCCTTGAAAGTCTCCCTCACAATTGAGTTTCAAATACCTTCTTTCTTTGTATAATATCAAAAATTAATAGATGGCTATCCTCTGTTAGAATGGCTACTTTATGAGGTGCGATGACATCCCAAGTCATAAACGGTGAAGTCTCTTTAAATTTAACTGATGGAATACCATTTGCAAAAATATGATAACTAAACTTCTTTTGTACGTAATCCGATTTAATCATACCTATAGAGTATATTTTATGCTCACACCTAGAATAGAGTGGATATGCCCCATTTCTCATAGACATCCACCCTGTAATTGGATTCAAGATTGAGGCATCCCAATTCAAATTTGAAAATTGAATTCTCCTATTTTTTTCATCTAGAATACTCACTAAGATCCCTTTGGAGGGCCTATCATCTAGTACTAAAAATTTACCTGAAAGTTTAACTGATGAAGAAAGAGAATTCGTTCGAGGATTAAGTAGCAAATAACGAGGTGTAGGTGTAAATAGCCTATCGGAAACAAGAATGTTTTCATCTGAGAGCCAACCAAGATAGTTGCCCTTAATATTTAGTTTTTTTATGTATTGAGTAGTCAGATTAATAAGAAAAAAACCACTTTTATCATCTTTATTCGGATAGTTTATAAGGGGGCCGCTATCCCCTTCACCAAGTTTTAGAGGATCACTCTTTTCTCTTCGATCAACAAAAAATATCAACTCCTTTTCATTTGGAGAAAGACCACTAAGTAGTATTCGAGTCGTATATTGCTGGGCATCTTTTTCATTTATTTTCCACAGCAATTTGGGATTATGGCGTAGATCCCAATATTTTATTCCCATATTATCTACAAAAATTTCCAATTGAACACTTTTCGAAAAAATGGTCTCACTTCCAAATCCAACCTCCCCTAATTTATAGGGTATCGAGCTTCTAGCTCTCCTCTTTTGCACAGAATACATAGGGCCATCTTTAACAACCCTTACCACTAATTTATCGTTAAATAAGTTTACTTCTGCAAACAACAGAATCTCCAGGCTAAAAAAACCCAATAGAACAAGGATAAAGATTATTTTTCTCATACTAAATCATTTGCCTTTTTTATAGCCAGGATCAAAGTACATGTATCTATCATTAAGAATCATAAATTCTCCGTGATGAAGATGAGAAGCATAATCACCGCCTGTATGCCCAACTTTCGCAATAATATCGCCGGCATAAACCGGATCATTTTTGCGAACTAAAATTTTATCTGTGTGTGCATCTATTGTATACTGGTTGGGAGAATCTAACCGTTCAATAATAACAACATTTCCATATCCTGATCCAGCCCAATAATCTGCTCTAACAACAGTGCCATCATATCGCGCATAGATATTGCCATCACCAGGCGCAAAATCGTCCCCTTCGTGGAATTCTAATTTCCCATTAAGGACTCTCCATCCATACCCTGACGTTATCTCTCCAGTTCCAGGCCTATATCCATCTCCTGGCTTTGTACCAGGTAAAGATGCGCCTGGATCTTGATAGTCCGAATGTTTATTATGTCCACCCCCCATAGCCAGTGTACTTCCTGCTCCGGCACCGCCCAACAAACCGCCAACAAAACTGAGAGCTGTCTGTGTTGAGCTACTTGAACTGGCAATAGGAACACTCAGTCCGTTATAACCCATACCAACATTGCATACATTCAACCCAATAGCTCCCGCCGCTTGTTCGATAGCCACTCCGCCAA
>JAHFDB010000071.1 GCA_023249195.1 bacterium
ACTTTGAAAAAGGAACCATTGAAATTACAAACCAACCCTTGGATGTGGCGATTGATGGGTATGGTTTTTTACAGTTTAGAATGCCCGATGGCAGTCTGGCGTATAGCCGAGCAGGAAATTTGCATTTAGATCATCAAGGCAATGTGGTGGATCCGAATGGGCATCCTTTAGAACCTGCTTTGCAAATTCCTCCAGGAACCACGGATGTGGTTATTAATGACCAAGGTCGTGTTTTTGTTCAGGTCAATGGAGACGCTGTTCCACGAGAAGTAGGGCAAATTACCTTGGCCACCTTTGCAAACCAAGGAGGCGTCAAAGAAATTGGTCAAAACCTGTATGTGGAGACTCCAGCGTCTGGACCGCCCACCATCGAAACCCCTTCCCAAAATGGAACCGGTGCGATTCGGCAACGATCACTCGAGTTTTCAAACGTGAACGTCATTCAGGAAATGATAGATATGATTCTAACTCAAAGATCCTTTGAGTTAGTGGTGAAGAGTATTCAAGCCGGTGAGGCAATGTTGAAGGCTGCCAGTGATTTGGGTAAATAAACATATGGGGGTTCTTTTTCTTCTTCTCATGGGCGTATGGGTTAGCCTTGTAAACGGGGCGACGCTCACTGAAAGCGAGCTGACCCCTCAAATAAAACAGTTTGTGGTAAAGAAGGTGCTCGATGAGTATCCTTTTTCAACTGCCGAAGATGTAAAAGTTACACTTAAAACCCCCAAGGGGATGACGCCCCCAGAGGGGGCCACCTCATGGTTATTAGATGTCGATCCTGAAGTTCATTTTGTAGGGACGACTCAGGTTTCTTTAGTCTATTTTGATGATCAGAAAAGTGAGCTCAAAAGGGTGCCTATTTTGTTTCAAGTAAAAGCATGGGGTCATTTTATTAAAGCAACACGAATTATCTATCAAAATGAGACCCTTACTACACAAAATTGTGAGGATATCTATGCCCAGGTTTCTGCAAAGCCTTTTCATGCGGTAAGTCTGATGTCTCAGGTTTTAGGTAAGGAAGCAATAACAACAATAGGTCGAGAAACTATTTTGACAGATACCATGATTCGATCCATTCCCTCGATCAGAAAAGGGGATAAAATACAGATAATTCTGAAAAAAAATAATATTGAGCTAAAATTTAAAGGGGAAGCCCTAGAGAACGGAATAGAGAAGAAAAAAATTCATGTACGCAGTGGCTTGCCAGACCGAAAAGTGTTAGAGGGAGATGTCATTGACTCAAAAAATGTTCAAGTTATTAGCCTCTATTAGTTTGTTTCTAACCCTAATCTGGATGCATCCTGTACAGGTGTGCTCGGATTCGCTCTGGGAAAGTGCGAAAGGGTCAGTCTATGGTTCGCAAAAGCGTGACATTCAAGTGGGGGACATTGTCACTATTTTAATCTCAGAATCAACAACAGCTGCTCAAGAAGCGACGACTAAAACAACCAAAGAATCTGAAATGGGAACCAATCTTTTATCTAACTGGGATTTAATTTCAAATGTACTCAATGAAAGTGCTCACCGTACCTACGATCTTTCCTTAAAGGGAGATGATAAATACTCGGGTGCGGGAACAACAACGCGTAAAAGCAGGGTGACCGCTGTGGTCACGGCGGTAGTGACAGAAGTGCTTGAAAACGGCAATGTCTATGTTGTGGGTGAGCACAAAGTAAAGGTAAATAATGAAGTTGAAACCATTCGTATTTCAGGCATTATTCGTCCGGGGGATATCGGCCCTAATAACAGTGTTAATTCTTTCCAAATTGCAAAAGCAGAAGTCTCCGTGAACGGGTCGGGTGTTGTGGGTGCTAAACAGTCTCCTGGTGTTATGACCAAAATGTTTAATTGGTTATTCTAATGAAAAAAAAGCAGCGTTTTTGTATCGTGGCTTTGGTGACAGGGGCATTATGCCTGGTTTCGCATTTGGTTCAGGCCGATTCTTTACCTGTGAGGCTCAAAGATATTAGTAAAGTGATTGAAGCCAGAGAGAATCAGCTTTTCGGATTTGGACTGGTCCTGGGCCTTAGAAATACAGGTGATTCTGCCAGTACTATTTTTACCAACATGGCGTTGACCAATATGTTGAGAAAAATTGGCATTACAAGTCCCAAAGAATTTTCTTCAAGGAATGTGGCGGGTGTGATGGTAACTGCGCAGTTACCTCCCTATGTCAAAAGAGGTCAAAAAATTACTGTCTCCGTCTCGTCTCTGGGCGACAGTACCAGTTTAATTGGGGGGACACTTCTTTTGACCCCGCTACAAGGCCCCGATATGAAAACCTACGCAGTGGCCCAAGGGGCTGTTGTTGTAGGAGGCGTCTCAGAGCAATCAAGTCAGGTTCAGGTGTATAAAAACCAATCTACAGTGGGGCATATACTAGATGGGGCTATTGTTGAGCAAGAAGTCCCAATGACCTATTCAGATCAACGCAACATTACCATGGTGCTTAATGACTCTAACTACATCACCATTTCAAGGGCAGTAAAAGCGATCCAAGAAAATGGATTTCCTGGGGCAAAAGCCTTGGATGCGAATACCCTTAAAATTCCTTTGGCAGATTTGGATTCTTCCGATCTTGTGAATACGATTGCCAAACTTGAAAATATTTCCCTTATTCCCGATTCATCCTCAAAAATTGTGATTAACTCTAAAACAGGTACGGTTGTAATTGGCGAGATGGTGCGTTTATTTCCTGTGGCTCTCACACACGGAAATATCTCAATTAAAATTACCAATACGACAAATCAAAATGCGACAGCAGCCCTAGTAGGGGGGGGCCAGCAAACGGAAGAGCCTCCTGTTAAAGTAGAGGAACAAGAAAGCAAGATGGTATATTTGAATCCGTCTTCAACTTTATCAAGTTTAGTAAATGCATTGAACGAAATAGGGGCTACGCCCAAGGACTTAATTTCTATTATTCAAGCGCTTCATGAATCGGGGGCATTGATTGCAACAATTGAAATATTATGAAAATCGGGATTGGGGTGTGCGCATTCGTGCTAGGCTTGGCCATTGTGTGTGTGGCACAAGAAGAGTCGAGTTCTTTTTCAGCCCCAATGGAGGTAGACCCCTCCCTCTATAATACGCACAAAAGACCAGTAAATAAAGAACAGTCTGTGGAGGAATTGGAAGCTTATTTTTTAGAGACAATTTTCTTGAAAAACATGTCAGGCATGGATCAAAGTTTATTAACGGAAGAAGAGCAGGCTGATTCTCCTATGTCGGTACAGTTAGATGTGCAGGATCAAATGATGATGAAAGCACTGTCTACAAAATTGGCGAAGCAAGATATTTTGGGGTTGAAAAAGCAGCTTCTGAAGAAAAAAAAGCCGCAGCAACCTCAATCCCTAGATAAGGTAAGGAGGTAAGAGTCCTGAGTAAACGAGATGTTCTCAATATCGAGGCGCTTCAGCAACAAGAAGTGGTGCAGAGGTCTTCTCAGACAAAGATCCCAGATGAATTGTTTGAGGAACATATGCCTATGATTTCGGGTATTGCAGCAGGAATGCTCAATAAACGAAATTTGCCTTCAGGTATTGATATGGGCGATCTTATCAGTTGGGGGACAGAAGGCTTAGTCAAAGCGTATCGAAATTTTAAATCTGAAAAGGGTTCTAAATTTTCAACCTATGCTTTCTATAGAATTCGAGGTGAAATATCCGATAAAATCAGACAAGAATGGCAGTATCGAAACCCTAATAAATATCAAGATTATCGAAAAAAAGTACAGGAACGAATCGCTGAAGTAATGGAAGCCTCGCTTCAATCAGGAAAAGAAGTCGATATGACAGCCATTGAAGAAAGTGTTTATCAAATGATCGCAAGTTCTTCAATAGCCTGCTTGCTGTCTCTAGACTCTTTGGAAGAACAACATATTGAAATGATAGCGGCCGAGCAAAATACTGAAAAAACAGGGCTGTTATGGGATGAAGTTGGCGAGTTATTAGAAGAAGAGCAGCAGGTGATTATAATGTTTTATAAACAAGATCTTAAACAAAAAGAGATCGCTAATAAATTAGGACTTTCTAAAAGTAAAATCTGTCGCATTCATACAAAAGCCCTAGAGAAGTTAAAACGCAGACTTGAAAAGAAAAGAGAAGACCTATGAGTGGCATAAAAAAATGTGCTCTGATGAGTGTTATAGCCCTTTGTGTTGCGAACACACTCACTGCCCAGGGTCTGGATGCCATTTTTATGAGTAAAAAATATGCTTCATTGGAAGAAGGGCTTAGAATGAGCGCTAAAAAACAAGCCCTCTATGCCTTTAATATAGCCAACTTATCGACCCCTGGATTTGTGCCTATTTTAACCCCAGAAGATCAATCGATATTGAGAGATGTATCCCCCAGTCAAGAAAAATCGAAAGAGGTTTTGCTTGAATTTCTAATGTCTAGAATGGCTGAAAACAGCAAGAAATATAATGCCTTGTTGGCCCTATGGAAGCTCAAAATTGATAATAACAAAAGAATTGTAACATTAGGTAAATAGGAGAAAAGCAATGAAACATCAGGTGGTTATGGGAGTTTTGATAGGAATGTGCAGCCTGAGCTATGCCCAATCGCTAGACACTTCTCTTGATTCTAGCACCTCGGGTATGCTGGCTCAAAAAATTCGACTCGGAATTATTGCCGAAAATGTGGCCAATGTTTCTACTTTTAAGGTAGAAGAAACGGGTCAAGCCTATCGAAGAAAATATGCGGTTTTAGAACCCTCACCTAATGGGGTTCGGGTCAAATCAATCGAAACCAGTAAAGAACCTTTTTTGAATTATAGTGACCCGGCTGTTACACAAGCTGCAGATAGCGGGTTTACCTCTATGCCCAACGTCAGTTTGCCTGATGAAATGATTAATTTGTCCTATACAGAAGTCATGTATGAAGCCAATGTGACCAGTTATAAAACCACCAAGGCGATGTATCAGTCGACCATTGATACGTT
>JAHFDB010000035.1 GCA_023249195.1 bacterium
TTTACACACGTTGGCAGAGCACGTGATCGAGGCGTTTCTAGAACTCAAAATTCTTTTAAAAAACCAGCAAACCTTTCTGCAGCATCTCAAGCTGTTCTCTTTTATCGATACCTTTATTGAAAAGGACCCCGAGTTAAGCATGAAAATAACCCCCTTGTTTGAAAAAGTGATTCTTTCTTTAAAGGCCATGCCCAATGGAGCCTGGTGTGTGAAAGTATTGAACCAGTTTCCAAGTCACTGCTTGAGTATTATTATGAAAAAACTAGCCTCCTATGAACGCATTGGAAACTTTGAGAAGAGAAATTTATACTGTAAACTACTACATGACATCCGACAAAACGCTAGCATCAAAGAGGGTCAATTCGTGAGATTCGCCTTAAGTCAGTTATAAATTTATGATATCTTTCACCCTTGTTACACTGTGTTTGATTGTTACTTTACTGAACCTTGGTTTTTTTATCTTTAGGTTTTTCTGGGAAAGAGCTGCCTCGAAAAAACAAATTAAAGACCACACGGCTATTCTACAAGCTTCTGAGGAGCGCATTGCACAGCTTTTTAAAACCATGGAGTTAAATAGGAAAGAATTTTTGGAAAGAAACGAAACAATCAAAAAACTCATGCGGGAGCGGGATGGTGGACAATGAAGCCGTTAAGTCGCCACTAGAAGATCCCCAAGACATTATCCATGCTTTTTTAGAAAAAGCCATGTCTGAAATACCAGACTATGGGGCTCACTTTAAGCCACTTTTTGCCCAAACAAAGACCTATTCCGCACCCAAAAAAAAAGCCGCTCTTCTCAATATCGAGGGGCTTGTAGAGGCTCCGTCTTTGGTAACACCGTTTTCAGAAACACCTCAATATACGGCGCCTATCTTTACCCCTTCTCAGGAGAAGGGACCCCTTAATGCGGAAGATCCCCCGCTAAAACCTATCTATCACAGGCCTGTTCCTCCAACGAAGGCCGCACCCCTTGAAAGCATGGCTCCGGAAGTGTCGGTTTTGTCTACCGAAACACATGTCATAAACGCGTCTATCTTAGAAAAAAAACCCCAGTATATTGAGCCTATACTTAAAAAAACAGAGGGGGAAACTTTGCCTAAAGCTTCCGACACGATACAGCCTAAGGAATCGATCTCTGACCAGGCGGTGCTTAAAGTAACAAATATAGAAGACAGCGAAGCCCGGTTTAAAGAACGTCAGAAAAAAATGGCTGAGATTTTCAAAAAAAATTCTCAGACCTTCGGTTCGGCATAGCCCATGAGAGAACTTTCCGATGACATCTTTATTGCAGAAAAAAACCTTAAACAGGCTCAAGAAACCCTGATAAGGCTTTCAAAGACAGCGCCCCTTAAGAAGCAATATCGGTGGGTGTGGGTAGGGTTTTGGCTCTATCAATGGATGCGTTATGGATATTTTTTAGTTTCAGGGCTTTTTCTAGCTGCCACAAAAAAGAAGGCACGGCAATTCGAGTTTATTAAGCAGTATTGGACCGGCTTTTTTATTCTTAAGGGAATTCGATACTACACGACTTCACCCATGCCTGAAAAACCAGAAAAGCCTATGCTTATTTTTACTCTTAGGCGTAATTATTTTGGGTCATTATTCACCCAAACGCTTTTCCCATTTCCTGTGATTGTTCCTGTGGAAAAAGCCTTTAAAGAGTTTCGTATAAAACCTAAGCTTGCCTCAGCCTTTGTTGGAAAACTCACTGGGTTAGCCACTTATTCTGATGACACCCTTAACAACAATATCGATTCCGTTAAACAACTTCTTAAAAAGGGTTATTCTGTGGTTGTTCATATCAATGACGGATTTTCAAACCCTAGCAACACGCTTAGTGGACCCTTTTTTACGCAACAACTTTCAGAACTCATGCGTGAGGACGCGGATATGTACTTTCTCAATCTAGAAGGTTGGGAGCGATTTCCCTTTGCAACCCCTGTTACCCCTATTCAACTTAGGTGTCACTGGGTATCTAAAGAAGACCTTTTCTACCTCATTCCTATGGACAACTCAGAAAAACTCTTTGAAAGAATAGCCGTTTTTTTTGGCTTTAGACAATCTACGTCTGTTACCTGAAGTTTATGCACGCACCCCTTGAGGTCCAGCTTCTCTATGCCCAACTTTTTGCCAAAAGTATTCACACCTATGCACCCCCAAAACTAAAAAAAAATAGTATCTATAAAAAAATTCTGGGCTCTGCCAGTTTTCGTTCAAAAACCCTGCCCGCCTCAGCCCTGATTGCGTTTCAAAACAAAAAAAAAACGGTTCTTCTCTTTGATACCCCAGTCGATTTTTCTGATCAGGACAACCCTCAGCTTGCAGACTTTGAAGACTGGAAACACTGTCACAAAACCCTGCTAGAAACGCCTTTCTCTTCCAGAAAGAAAAAAAGCACCTTTATGTCTCAAGTTCTTGCGACCCCTCTGGGAACAGCCTCCCAAAAAAAGTGTGATGCGATTGCGGGAAGTCTTCAAAAAATACTGGATACGACAGACACCACGTCTCGTGAACTCAATGTGATTATTGCTGAAACAGGCCCTATAGATTCTGAGGTTAAAAACGCCCTTTTTACGCTCTTGGAACAGTGCAGACAGTGCAGTCAAAAGGCAACCTTATTTACCCTAAGAGCTGTCATTAGAAGCTATGCCTCGGCATTAGAGATACTGTATCAAACCGCTACCAAGCAGTCTCTTGAGTTTTTAGACGAAGGTGACATTGCCCATTTTCATAGCCTTTGCAAAATTATGACCACTGTCCTAGAAACCCTTGAGTTTATAGCCCCTTTGAATGGGCACTCTCAATGGGTGAGATATACAGCCTCTACAGTGGCTATACTCGACCAAGAAAACCCTGTTTTTATTAAGACGGGTATGCAAAGCAAAGAAGGCATTATCAAAGTTGTTGAAACCAATGAGGGGTTTGACACCACTATTCCCCAAACACTGTCTTTGTGTGTGGACTGGGCAACCCAAGCTACTGCCCTTCTGGAACAGCAAGCGCATAGCTTGGCAAAAATCTCGCATCCCATACACAGCATTTTAACCCATGCCCAAGAACTGCGAGACCTTCTTGAAAACCAAAAAAAAGCCCTCCCTGAAGCAAACCGAATGAGCCTTCTTGAAACCTTAGCGATTTGGTTTGAACTTACCCATTTATCTGAGTGGCAACCATCCGAGTATACTCTCCAAATGTCCCTAGAGGTCGAAAAAAGCGCTGTAGCCCCTCATGCCGAGGTGGGAATGGCCTATCGGTACGGCCTTCTTATTGAGAGGGCCTTAAAACACTACCAACAACACTATTCTCCACAGGCCTTGAAAGAGGCAGATGCGGCTATAGCCCCCCTCATTGAACATCTGCTCTTGCTCTGGGAGACCCATCAGTATCCAAAATTTGGACGCCTATTGGCTTCTTTTTCTGAATACTGTGCAGAGCATCAATTAACAGTCCTTCTGACGCCATTGATATGGGCATTGGGTGTCGTTATTCCATCCAATTTGCTTATCAGCCACATGAAACCATCGGTATCGCCCTTGTTTCTTAGAAAATTAATGGGATTTGGAATGGTTACAAAATCAGAGGAAGACTGTCAAAAAGAAGATTCCCAGTGGGAGGTGTCCCTGCTGAAAAAAGAAAAATGGTTTAACAGTGCACATTTTCTTAATGCCTGTGCGCATCATTTCAAAAAAAACCTTCTTTTGAGTCCCCTGGAGGACTGGGAAGACTTATTACAAGAAATGTCTGGAGCAGAAATGCAGAAGTCCCTCCTGCTATCGCATTTGATTCAGGGGTCTCATAACCCCTATGAGGGGGATATCCTTACCCATTTTATTGAATCCATGACCCTGCCACACTCGCAAAACAACTCGAGGTGCATGCTCCTTTTTTTGAAGTTTAAAGAAGCCAATCGCATTGTCCCAGAACCACTCATTTCGTGTGAAACTATCTTAACGGAGTACAAAAACACACTCTCTCAAGCATGTGACCCTATTTTAATTCACTGGATTCCATTTAAAAACAAACCCGCACTTCGGCACTGGTGCGAGGCCTGGACCGATGCCCTATCTGAGTACTTATGCACAATGGCCCAAACCCAAGACCTGCCTATGCTGAGGGCCCCCATGAAGGGAACCTTACTTAAAAAATATACGCAGGTTCTGGTAAAAGCCATGGTCTATGAGCTTCCTTCTTGCTATCGTTTTTTTTCCCAATGTGCCTGGCTCACCGCGCATGAAGAGTCGTTGTATTCTCGATTTATACTCAGCATAAAAGACAGTGTCCAGTTACTCTCGCCCAAGGTCCTCTTCGCATGCGAAGAGACTTTGATCAAAATAAGCAGGTTTGGCAGTGACTGTGACCAACAACTGGCAGCTGCACTCATTGCCGTTCTCCATGGAAAACCTGTTTCTACAAGATTAATGTTAGAGCCCGTCTCTCCAGACAAAGAGCTGAAAGAACGTTTAAATACAGCTCCGAATCCCGCTGAGCTTCAAAAGCGCTTTTACGCTTATTTTCCTTGTTTTCCCAGCCCCTATCAAAACACCTTGATTTCTATTCAAAAACACCTTAAATATGGGGCCTTTCATGAGGCGTACCAAGAAACGCTCACGTGCCTTACCCTATTGCAAAATCATCCGGAACTCTACACGTATGACCATGCCGCTTTTTTCAAAGATCTCCTTATTCTTTTAGAGAAATGGAGCCCGACGCCTCTTTCCACACAAGAACCCACTCTTTCTTCTATCGAAAAATCACCTTTATATTTCAAACTGCTGGCTCTTTCCCAAAAACCTGTTATTACGCTTTCAACATTGACGCATCAAGAACGACACTTACTTATTGCGGTTTTAGATATAGCGCCAGACTGGGCCAAAACACTGGATGTACTGAAACTGTTTTTATCGGTGTTAACTCAACTTGAGCTTGAAACTAAAAGAAGCCGTCCAGAAGAGAAACTGCATGAAAAACTCAAAGAAACCTTTCCCCGACTTTTACCCAAAGGCTTTTCATATGCATTAGCACGCTCAAGCAACCTTAACGGTCTCACCGATACGGGTTTTTTAACCTGGCCACTGAGCGCACAAGCTGCCTATTTAACTCTGATGACCGATTCCTGGAGCCTGTTTGACACGTGGATTACACAAGAAGGCCTCTCTATTTCCAAACCGGAAAGAGCCCTCATTCTTCAAAAATGTGCCGCCATACTCTGCCAAAATTCTGAAAGCACGCAAGGCATTGCAAAGCCTTTATTACCGCTTCTTTTCAATACAATTGAAACACTCGATCATGCCATTCTTGCCATTCTAAAATCCATCGATTCTTTAGCTCAGACTGCCCAAATTCATGCAGGCTCTCTAGAAAGATCCTATACGTCTATTTTAGGCATTGTTTCCCTTCTTAAAAACAAAAGTTCCGAGCTCTTTTTTGCCCGTTTACTGACCCAAGACCAATTGGACTTGCTCGATAGCCCTGGTCAGGATGATATTACCCGGCTTTTCAAACTCAGAGCTTGGATTCATTCCTGCGAAAACACGCTCGCAACAGAAATTGAACGTGGTTTGGGTGCCGATATCTATAAAACGATGGGCTGTGTTCTGACAACTGAATTGCTCTACTGTCAGTTTGAAAAAATGTCGACCTACACAGAGTTTCTCTCCCAATTAGCAGCGGAACCCTTTTTACAAGATCATCTTGATCACGCAGAGCCTAGACTCAAACACTATCTCATTTCTCGTTCCTTACACCTCTTTGAAAATCAGTCCCCATTAAAACCCCTCAAAGAAAAACATAAAATAGATTCCCAAGAATACAGGGCGTATGGGGAAGTAGAAAAATCGACAGACACGTTGGATAAGACAGATCCTATGACCCTTGCTCATGCACTTGAATGTGCTATAGACGAAGATAAACTCCATATCATTGCGTCTAAATTACTTCCCTATGCTGAAAAAATTTTTCCTATTCTTTATCCTACCGACAGTCTGCTTTTACTCAATACGCTCGCAGAAAAGCCCGATCAACTGATCCAAACATGTAGTCGTTGTATCCTAAATTCTGAACCGCATACAACAGAGGTTATCAGTATGTTTTTAGGGAATCCTCTTTTTTTAGCTTTCAACCCCCATCGCACCACACTTATTGACCAACTCATTACCACCTTAGAAGCCAAACCTAATCTTGATTATGAAGTGCAGCAAGCGTGTTTAACCGTTTTTCATCAAAACAAACTGACCTTGATCATGGGTGCCCATCTCATTTCCCGAGAAGTGGCTCTTACCGCCTACGAAATTCTAACTATTTTAGAGCATCTTGAAGCATTGCCTTCTCCCTTTCCAACGCAACACCATCATACTTTAGCCGAAGAATTGCGACATGAAACCTTTCAGAAACTGTTTCTAGACCTCTGGAAATCGACACCTAAACTCTTTAGAGAGATTCTGTTGCTGCCACCGGTAACCAGGGCCCTGCAAACAAGCATGCAATATGGCCTTATTTCCCCTCATTCTGAACTTGAAAGCACCCTCTTAAGTGTATTAAAACAATTTTCGCTTGTTCAATGCACCCTGTTTTTAAAACAGTATTTGTCACCCTATCTAGAAGAGAAAACAGTAGAAAGCACACTTAAGCGCACACTTACTGCTGAAAAGCTAACAGAAAAATTACTCGCCCTCATTACTCCAAACTACGCAGTGTTTAACTCAGAAGACCCTCTTTTTTCAGAGGCCATTTCAACACTTACCGCTTCCGATTTTACAGCGGGGAGACTTGGACCAAAGCCAACAAAGCCAGAAGTGTCCCAAAGTTGGCTCAAGGCTATGCTTGCTAAAAAATATCCTTGGTTTTCTGAACACCTTGCCTTTTTTATCAAGGGATGGCAAACACAAAACAGTGTGCTTGATCAAAAAATAGCGCAACTTGAAGCCATTGAAGAAGACGCTTTGATGAAGGCCTTGCTTAATCAGTGGTTACAAAGTTATCTAAAAACAGCACCCCCAAGCGACGACAAAGAAACGGCCCTGGAAATTACTTTAGAAATGGGAGAATTTCTATGTGGCTATACAGGGGCCATTCTTCTTATCGCCCAAAGATTGGGTTCCCTTTGCCGCCACATTCTCAGTAGGCATCGCAATAGCCCTCATACCCTTGTGACTCAAATTACCGATTCACACTATCTTCCGTTTGAAGGAAAAATAACCGCGCTTACTGCCTTAATTCAATCCACAAAATGGGGGTGGGCAAACCCTATTCTATTGAGTCTTCCCGATAGCACCTATTTTACAGCTCTATGGAAAAATATCATTCCTCCGATGCCTTCCGTATGGCTCAAGGATCTTCTAAAAAAAGAGTCTCCATGCGAACAACGCCTTATCTCCTACATCGAAAATGAACTGACCTTGGCTAAAACTGCTTCTGTGATTGAACTTTTAAATATAAATAAACCCGAACTGATACCTTTTTTGGCCCGTGCCCTTCATACCGCCTACACCCATACGGTTCGAACTGAAACCCTCGCAGATAGCGACCCTAAAACGAGCACCATCAGACACAGCATACGCGCCCTCATTTTTCATTCAATAGAGGAAAAGAATGCCTTTGTCTGTCCTATCGTAGTCCAATTTATCAATGAAAGAACCCTTCAAAACAGCACTGCAATGGAATGGATTTATAAGGCCCTTCTGGATTTGGGGCATTGTTCCGTGCGCTCGTTTGAACCCCTCATCAACAAAAAAAATCAAGGTGCACTCTCTAAACTCATTGAAGATCTGACACAAGAAGGCTTTTTAGATTCTGAAGGGTATATCACGTCCGCATGGGTGCCAGAAAGCCCTCTCTTTTTAAGTCGTTTTATCGAAGAAACCCAGTTGACTCCCTATGACGCCGACCTCTTTATTTCAACGGTCAATCTTCATCTCGAAAAACAATTAAGCAGACGGTTAGGACTGCTCAAAATGATGGTGACTCATGCAAAAGAAACGCTCTATGGCATAAAAAATACAGCATTGGGCATCAGAACTGTGTATCTTCTCCCGTTTTTGCTCAATCATCAGGAGGCTCCTGGGTTTCAACGTATGACAGATGATCTGTTACAGGCTGCTACTGAAGTGCGTGAAGAAAAAACAGTCATTGGTTTTTTTATGAACACCCTTCCTATGAAAACGTTAGCCACATTGCTCTGCGCACCCGACCGTGATCACCGCATTCGTGAATCAATCATATTGGCGCTATTAAACCGCAGCATTGACTTAAAACAACACGAGTTCTTTCTGTCCGCCCTTTTGAAAGAATGTCTTAAGTCGTCGCAAGGGGATTGGGTATCCGACAAAGAACTTCAGGTTATTTTAGAGTCGATTCTTCAGTTTTATGTGGGATCTCCTGTCATTTTAACCCCCATTCTTGCCCCCTATAAAGACTATATCAAAGAACGATTAGGGTGTGATTTTGAGGCTATCAACGAAGGAAGAGCTCGGGTTAAGGAGCTGTTTAAAAAAGTGCTCTTAAAAGAGATTTCTCCTCTGGAATTGGGCCAAGGACTGCTTGAACTTATTCATGAAGGATTTACATTGTTGGAAGTGACGACCATTGCGGCTGCATTTGACAAAGAACACAGCGGTATTTATACAGCCTTTACTGAACTTATTGCCTCGCAACCGTTTTTGATCAATGCCCCCAATACACTCTGCTGGTTTTTTTCAACGCTTAAACCCGGACTCAAAACAGGGCATGTGTCTAGGGAACATGTTTCTGGGCTAGGTCCCTCTGGAATGATAATAGCCGCATTAAACAACGCCGGAATTTTGGATCATGACGGACATATTTTGGTTTCAGATTCCTCCCAAATTACCCTAAGTCTAGATATTGCCACCTTATTTAGAAGTACATTGCCTAAAAATTCGTTCTTTTTAAAAGAAAGTGAAACAAACCCCACCTATCTTAAAAAAGAATCGGAAAAATTTTTTCTAAAACTCTCGGCTATTTTGAACTCAAGAATTCGTACGCACACCCTCTCTAGAACGGCCCTCACTATCATGGGTCGCAAACTCAGTGAGATGGGGCTTCTCAAGAAAAATTGGAACGAAGAAATGGAGCTGTTATTTGAACTGATTACTCAGATAAAATCGGGTCAGACCCGCACCTTCACCCATCCCAAATGGCGCCCCATTTTCTATTGGATATTTTCCACCAAGGAGGCCCTTACATGGTTTCTAGACAGCCTTGAAGCGTCTTCTTTGCTTCCTATCATGCAACCCCTTTATGACATACACACGTCTGCCTACCTGCTTGAGATGGGATCCCGTTCTCTGCAAAAAAACGCTCTGCACCACCTTCTCGAAGTTGCCGTTAAAATCGACAGCGAAACCCTTCAGCAGTGCCATGTTTTTGCTCTGATTAAAAACGCATTGGCGGACCATGCGAAAATCACCTTAAAAGCCACTCACAAAGCCGCCTTACAGGAGGCTTTGGCGTTTATTCAGGCACAACGCAGTACCCAACATGAGTTGCTCAAAAACTTATTTCTTTCTCAAGAAACGCTTATCGATACCTTATCCAAACTCCCCCACTGTTTAGGGCTTGAATAAAGGAGTAAACTAGTCCCGGAAAATTAAAAACTTTGGTATTGATTTCAAACACCGGAAAGGTAAAATAAGTTCCCATGAATGACCTCTCTTTACATAAAACACTTCACTTTATTGGCATTGGCGGAGCTGGCATGAGCCCCATTGCCCACGTAGCGCTTCAAAAAGGATATAAAGTTTCAGGATCGGATTTAAAAGAATCTATCCATACAATTCGCCTCAAAGACTTGGGGGCTGAAATTTTCTTTGGTCAAAAATCAGCCAATCTGAGAAAAGCGGATGTGGTGATCGTTTCTAGCGCTATTTCGGAAGATAATCCCGAGTTGATGTACGCAAAACAAGAAAAAATTCCCCTTCTAAAAAGGGCCGAAATGCTCGATCTTTTAATGGCACACGATTCGAAAAAGATTTGTGTAGCGGGTACGCACGGGAAAACGACAACCTCTTCTATGATCACAAAAATGATTGATGCTTGTGGAAAAACACCTACCTTTATCATCGGAGCCGAGCTCAAGGATTTTGGTAGAAGTGCAACCCTGGGTTCAGGAGACTATTTTGTAGCAGAGGCCGATGAAAGTGATGGCTCTTTTTTGTCTCTGCATCCCAATATCGGGGTTATCACCAATATTGAAGCGGATCACCTCGACTATTACAAAGAATTTCACAACATCCAAGATCACTTTCAACGTTTCATGGAGGGTGTCATTTCAAGAAATGGCTACCTTGTTTTGAATCATGACGATCCCACGTTAAAAATGCTTGGGGAATCCTTTGCTCAAACCCATTATTTTTCTATTGAGACCGCCGCTAGTGTGATGGCAAAAAATATTATTCAAGAACCAGAAGGAACCCGGTTTACCCTTTTTATCGATGGGGCAGATCACGGGGATGTGTATCTGCAGGTATATGGCAAACACAACGTTTATAATGCTCTTGCTGCTATTACAGTGGGGATCGCAGAAAAACTGCCCCTTGATTGTATCAAAAAAGGATTGTTTGGTTTTTCAGGAACAAAACGTCGGTTTCAACTCATTGGAAAAGTCCAAGACATCCAAATTTATGACGATTACGCCCATCACCCCACAGAAATCAAGGTCACCCTGGAAGGGGCTAAATTAAGCCTTAAACAACGGCTTATTTGTATTTTTCAACCTCATCGCTATACCCGAACCAGAGACCTCCTTGAAACCTTTCCCGATGCCTTTGGACATGCCGATGAGATTTTTATTACAGAAGTCTACTCGGCCAACGAAAAAAAAATTAGCCATATTTCAGGGAAAAATATCGTCGATAAAATGATAGAAAAACACGCGGCCTCTGCCCATTTTATTCCTAAAAAAAGTGATATCGCCTCAGCTGTGCTCAAAATTTTAAAACCCGGAGACGTTGTTGTCACTATGGGGGCTGGAGACATTCACACCGTTGCCAAAGAACTCCTTTCTCAGCTCAAAAAAGTCTCAGGAGACCCACATCCTCATTAGACATTCGGTTCCTATTGCACACCTTACCACCTTTCAAAATCAAGGCTGTGTACAGGAAGTTATCCAGTTTAGCTCTTTAGACCTTCTTAAAGAGTTTATCTGCTCAAAAAAAACCTATTACATTCTGGGAAAAGGATCAAACACCCTGATTAATCCGGATACCGATATCCCGACCTTCATCCAAATTGCACCGGACATGTTTCCAATAGTGACAGAAAACGCCCATCTCAGAGTGTGTGCAGGCATTTCTGTCCATAAGCTTATGACACTGTTACAAGAAAACGGCTTATCTGGGCTTGAATTTGCGGCTGGGGTTCCTGCTAGCGTAGGGGGAATGGTGGCTATGAATTTTGGATGCTGGGGACAAGAAATAGCTGATTTCATTGTCAAAGTACACCTTCTAGACGAACAAGGACGGGACTTTTGGCTTGAGAAAAATCAGCTTCAGTTTGCGTATCGCTCTAGCATTTTTCAGCATAAACCATGGATTATTCTGGAAGCCATTTTTGCCTGTTCCCCTCTAGATCCGGCAACGATCAAGGAAACTATTCTCAAAAATATCCAAACCCGAATCGACAAACAACCGCTTAAAGCTAAAACCTTTGGAAGTACCTTCAAAAATCCGCCGGGAAATTTTGCAGCGGCTCTTTTAGAAAAGAATGGATTCAAAAACAAAGAAATCAACGGGGTAAAATTTTCATCAAAACACGCTAATTTTATGGTAAATTGCGGACATGCCACTTTTCAAGAGTGTTTCCAGCTTATACAAGACGCTATTCAGACCGTAGAAAAAAACGACCATATTCGACTCGAACCGGAGGTTAAACTTATTTTATGATCGAAGGACTTAAAAACAAAAAAATAGGGGTTCTGAATGGCGGGTTTTCTGCTGAAAGGGCTGTTTCGCTACGCTCTGGAAAAAATGTCTGGGAAGCCCTGATTCGATTAGGTTATAACGCTGTGCGTCTAGACCCTGCCTCAGACTCTATTGTAGACGCTAAAATAGAAGTCGCTTTCAATGCGCTCCATGGCACTTTTGGAGAAGATGGGACGATTCAAGCCTACTTGGAACATCATGGCATCGCCTATACAGGATCTGGAGTTTCAACCTCTCTACTGGGCATGAACAAGTGGACCTCCAAAAAAGTATTTAAAGAACACGCAATCCCTTCTGCACCTTACCAAATTGTCTATGCAGAAACCCATTTGCCGAGTTTAGACCTTTCCTTTCCTGTAATTATTAAACCGCTAGGTGAAGGATCAAGCATTGGCGTAGAAATTTATGACTCCCCTGAAGAGTTTCAAAGAAAAGCACCTTTTGGTATCTCTAAGTATGGCTGCTGCATTGTTGAAGAGCTTATTCAAGGTCAAGAAATCACAATAGGCATCCTCAAAGACTCAGACCAAGCCATGGCCCTTCCCATATTAGAACTTCGACCCAAAAATCGTTTCTATGACTACGAAGCCAAATATACAGAGGGTATGACCGACTTTATTATTCCGGCCGAACTCTCGGACTCTGTCTCGCAAACATGCCAAAAACTAGCCATAAAAGTGCATCAAATATTTCAGGCAAGGGGGGTTTCTCGTGTAGACATGATCGTTTGCCCTCAAAGAGGCCCTTTTGTACTTGAAATCAATACCTCGCCTGGGCTCACCGACTTGTCTGATCTGCCAGCACAAGCACGGTGCAAAGGGATATCCTTTGACAGCCTCATTGAAACCATCTTGGAAAGTGCCATTCAGCCCTCATGAAATTTATCAAACGGCTTTTTTTTCTACTGGCTATGATGATTCTTTTGGCAGGATTGGGGGAGGGCGTTTATTTTTACAAAACAGATCCTCGATTACACTTTAAAAAACTCACCATTCTTGATGCCCACTATGTCCATCAAAATCAAATTGAAATGGCCTGCAGCCCCCTACTGGGAAAAAACATTGTCGAGTTAAGTCTTTCAAGAAAAACAAAACAACACTTTCTTCAGCTTTTTCCAGAAATTCTGGATCTTCACATTGCGTTTCAATTTCCCTCCACGCTCATACTAAAATTAAAAGAAAAAAAACCCGTTATGCTGTGCATTTCTGATACAGAAAAAGTAGAGGTCTCTTTCGATGGGACTCTCTTAGCCCATCATCCCTTACAGCCATCCCCTGTGCTTGCGATTAATCCCAGTGCGAATGCCACAGAAAACGTTAAAACAGCACTCGTCCCAACAGACAACTTTCTATCCAGTTTACCTAAAATTGAAGGATTAACTCCCTATACTTTCAAAACAAAAAGGCTTCATCCTATCATTACAACAAAATTAAATACGCTTCTTGCCGAACTCGCTGCAACCCTACCGAAAGAACGCCTCGTTATCCGGCTTGAGCACATGTGGACATGTGCTTCTATGGCCAGTGATGAACTCACCCTTGTTAAAAGTTCGGATATTCCGATTAAAATGGGTACGCTGGATACATTTCACACCCAATGTCAGTCTCTTGCCGTATTTCTTACCGATCCCGTTAGCCAAGACAGCTCCAAACCTATCCACTATATCGATATGAGAATTCCAGATAAAATTATTGTTGGATATGAGTAAACATATTTTAGGTCTAGATATCGGATCCTCCACCATTTGCGCCTCGCTGTGCAATATCGGAAAACACCATGAGGTGCAACTCAGAGGGGTCGGGCACGCCCCTGCGGCTGGGCTTCAAAAGGGGAAAATACAGTCCGTTGAGCTTCTTCAAAAAGCCATCGAAAAAGCCATCCAAAAAGCGGAGCTTTCAGCCGGATTTCGAGCAGAAGAGGTTGTCCTTTCAATTCCGGTGTGCCATATTCATTTTCAAACGAGCACGGGTCTTATGCCTGCAAAACACCGATCGGGAAAAATCAAAGATTCTGAAAAAATGGAATGCGTTAAACGCTCGCAGTCTGATTTAGCCAGTGAAAAGCACCTCATTCTTCATACCTTCCCCATCCAATTCAAGGTAGATGGAATTCCGATCGCTGACCCGGTTGGAAAAAAAGGGGTCCATTTAGAAGTTTATTCCTATTCGGTACTCGGAGCGGCAGACACGATTACGACGCTTTCCCACATTCTTAAGCGGCGTCGATTGGTCATTCGCGGGGTCCTTTATGAAGCTATGGCGCATGCAGAGCTTATGCTCACCGAAGCAGAAAAAGACTCTGGCAGCCTTCTGATCGATATCGGAGGGAAATTCACCAAGCTGTCTCTCTTCGAAAAAAATGTACTTCAGAAATCTCTTTTTTTTCCCATTGGGGGCGACACGGTCACTGCAGACATTGCTTATTGCCTCAAACTGAGCGCCTTCGATGCTGAAAAACTAAAACGACAAGCGGTCAATCTTATTCTTGATGCGATTGATCCGAATGATACTATCGAATTTATTTCCCAGGATCACTCTAAACGTTTTATTAACACGCTTTATCTCTCCCGCATTGTACATGCGAGGCTTGCCGAACTTTTCACCCTTATTAAAACACAGTACCCCTCTCACACAATGCCCGCAACCATTGTTCTGGTCGGAGGCACGAGCCGCCTCAAAGGTTTAGTTGAATTTTCACAAACATGCCTTAATAAACCGATCCAACTAGGTATGACCGACACACTTCAAGCCCGATTCAAAAAACCCGAAATTGCATGTGCCGCAGGCCTTGTTATCTATCACCAAAAACTGCAAACCGCCCAAGCGTACCGAGCCCGGGGAAAAGATCCTCTAAGTCGCTTTAATAAGTGGTTCAAAGAGTTTTTTTAGCCGCTTTTTTTAGCTACCATGTTTCATTTTTTGCTGTTATACTTTTGTTAATTTTTCCTATATATTCAATTTTTAGCCCACAAGGAGCCTAACTGTGCCTCAAGAAAATCTCAGACAATTTGCCAATATTAAGGTTATGGGCATCGGTGGTGGTGGTGGAAACGCAGTGAACCGAATGGTTTCAGCCGCAGTCAAAGGCGTAGAATTTTGGTCTATTAATACCGACGCACAATCGCTTAACGTTTCTTTAGCCGATCACAAACTTCAAATTGGAACCAAATTAACCAAGGGACTGGGCGGAGGCGCTATTCCCATGGTGGGGGAACAGGCGGCCAAAGAAAGCAAAGAAGATATTGAGTCTGCGCTTTCAGGGTCTGACATGGTTTTTATCACAGCTGGCATGGGCGGTGGGACAGGAACAGGCGCAGCCCCAGTTGTGGCTAAGATTGCCAAAGAAAGCGGCGCTTTAACCATCGGAGTCGTGACAAAGCCTTTCAAGTTTGAAGGTCCCGTACGGTGTAAACAAGCCGAAGAAGGGGTCAAAAAGCTTCGTGAACATGTGGACGCACTGATTGTCATTCCAAACGATAAATTGCTCCAAGTGGTAGAACGCATGACCTCGATGTTAGATGCCTTTAAAATTGCTGACGATGTCCTTCGGCAAGGGGTTCAAGGCATTGCAGATCTTATTACAGTGCCAGGGTTAATCAACCTTGATTTTGCCGACGTGCGTACCATTATGATGAACTCAGGTTCAGCTATGATGGGGATGGGCCGTGCCAGTGGCGAAGACCGCGCAACGGTAGCTGCAAAACAGGCCATTTCGTCTCCACTTCTTGAAGAAACCATTCACGGAGCCACGGGGGTTATACTCAACATCACCGGCAGTGACAATTTGTCTCTGCACGAAGTTCATAGTGCCGCCGAGGTCATTTACGGTGCCGTAGATCCTGACGCCAATATTTTATTCGGTTCTGTTATCGACGAAAAACTTGAAAACGAAATTATGATCACTGTCATTGCCACAGGCTTTAGACGTGTTCCCGATATCCAGGATATCAAGCGGCAACTCGCTTTTTCCGAGGAAGAAGCCTCAACGACATATCTAGACGCTAAAAAAGAAGAAGAGATTCAAGAGTTCTATACAGAAAAAGAGAGTGAACTCTCGTTTGAAAAACCTAAAACAGAGCCTAAATCCGAGGATTTTGACTTGGATGTCCCTGCTTTTTTAAGAAACATGAATTAAATCGTGGGGAAGTGGGCCCTGCTTTTTTTTCTTTTACTTATTCCCAGTGTACATGCCACAAAGTTTAAGGACGTCCCCGAAGCCCATTGGGCTGCCAAACCCATTGAAAAACTAGTAGACATTGGCATTGTGGATGGTTATGAAGATGGTACGTTTCGTGGCAGAAAAACCGTGACCCGCTATGAATTAGCCCTGTATCTTTCCCACATTACCCAATACTACGATAAAAAATACACCCAGAAAATTCAAGACCTTCAAGCCCAAATTGACGAACTCAAACACCCACACCCTGCCAAAGGCACTCAAGCACACTAAGTACCTCATCGTGACACATACAGAATATATCCGAACCCTGCGCCCTATTTCGTCTAAGAAAGCAGGGAAAATGAGTTTAAGCGGAAACACCTATTGGAACTTTTCTTCAAATGACTATTTGGGTCTATCAGAATCGCCTATTCTTATCAAGGCAGCCCATCAGGAAGCCCGTCGCTTTGGAGTTGGCGCTACCGGCTCTAGATTATTAGGGGGCGATTACACCCTTTATCACGCGCTAGAGGAAGCGCTGGCACTGTTTAAGCATAAACCCTCAGCGCTTTTGTTTAACACCGGTTATCAGGCGAATTCGGGCCTTATACGATGCATCGTGGGGCCTGGCGATGTGGTATTTGCAGACAAACTCATTCATGCCAGCCTATTAGATGGCATCGCTTTATCGAAAGCCACACTCTTTCGATTTTCACATAACGCAATGCCCCACCTAGAACGTCTCCTTAAGAAACATCGGCATGAAGGAAAAAAAGCCTTAATTATCTCTGAAACGGTGTTTAGCATGGAAGGCGACACGGCCCCCGTTCAAGCCCTCATTCAACTCAAACTAAACTATCACTGCGATCTGTTTTTAGATGAGGCCCACGCAATCGGAGTCATGGGTAATTCCGGTGAAGGTCTTATCGATTCGAAGCCCTTGGCTGAGCATGTCGACTATATGGTGGGTACATTTGGAAAAGCTTTTGGTGGATTTGGGGCATTTGTCGCCTGCTCAGAAACCTTCAAGCAGCATCTCATTACGACCTGTAGAAGCTTTGTTTTTTCAACAGCCCTTCCCCCTGCGGTCATTGCCTCAAATTTGGCGGCACTGGCCCTCATTCAAACCAAGAAACCCTATCGAGCATTTCAGAAAAAAGTGAACCTATTTCGAAAATACCTCCTTCCCCTCGGCCCGCAGATATTAGGCACAACACACATCATACCCATTCTATATAAGGATCCTGAAATAACCCAAAAAAAGGCATTTAAACTCCAAGAAAAAGGATTTTGGATCCAGCCCATTCATCCTCCAACGGTACCTGCAGGTCAATCCAGACTCAGAATCTCGCTCTCCCTTGCACATCCAAACTCTGTTCTAGAGGCCCTTTCGAAAAGCCTCAGAGTCTAGAATATCGGTTCCCTGATGAATTAACATTTGATTCATTTTTTTCAACCAAGGATTCCTAGTCGCCAATTCACTATAGGTTCCCGAATCTTCAATTTCCCCCTTGTTCATAATAAAAATGGTGTCACAATGCATAATCGTGCTCAAGCGATGGGCAATAATGACTAAAGTTTGATGAATGTTCAAATCTAATATTTTCTTTGAAATAGCAGCTTCAGTTTCCATATCTAATGAACTTGTTGCTTCATCAAAAAATAAAATGTCAGGATCCTGATACAATGCCCTTGCAATACTAATGCGCTGGCGCTGTCCGCCAGAAAGCAACACCCCTTTATCACCCACCTGAGTATTCAGCTGGTGAGGCAAAGACCTGACAAAATCGTCCAGATCTGCCAATTGAAGCACCTTCCATACGGTGTCCTCTGAAATGTCCTCTAAAGGGACTCCAAACGCAATATTTTCTTTGATAGAAGTATCTAGCAAATTGACGGTTTGAGGCACATAGCCCACTAAATCTTTCCAGGCTTTTGTTTGAGTCATAATGGGTTTTTGATCTACTAAAAATTGTCCAGAAGTCGGACCAATAATGCCCAAAAAAATGTCCATCAAGGTTGTTTTTCCAGCACCAGACCGCCCTATAATGCCCACTTTCTCACCTTTTTTAATATCAATATTTAACCCCTTTAAAGTATTCTCATCATTTTTTTGATATTTAAAATAAATATTTTTAAGCTCAAGTCTATCTTGAAATATAAGTTTGGATTGAGTACTCTGAGTCAAATTAAAGTGGGATATTTTTACGGCTTGTAATTCATGGTAAATAGCCTCTAAATATACCTGGCTTTGCCTCATTTGAGATAAGGCCCCAGAGCTTCTTGTCGCGGCCGGAAGGACCCTAAATGCAGACCCTGCATATAGCCCCAACATGGACACAATCCAAGCGGGAGATTGATGGGTTACAAAGCTATAGGTGCAAAAGCCCACTAACCCTACAGCAAACAACATTTCTAAAATAATTTTTGGAACAGCATTGAACGTGTTGCTTTTAACAGAATAGACATATAAAGTTTGTATAAGAATGTTAAATCTTTTCAAGAAATAGGGTTCTGACTGAAAAATTTTAATTTCCTTAAACGCCCCAAAAACCCCAGAAACCAGATGAAATACCCCCATATAAGCCTTGTTTTGCTCATCTCCAAATAGCTTCATTGCTTTTTTTGTAATTTTAAAGAAACTAACCAAAACCAACAGCAAAAAGCAAAACAACCCTAAATTTAATAGGGGACTGACCCACAATAAAAGGCCTCCAAGAACCATTAAACTAATCATTTCGGAAATCAAAATTAAAAAGGGGATCACATATTCAGACGTCAACGCATTAATTTGGGGAGAACATGAATAAATAAAAGAAGATTGATTTCTTGTCAAAAAAGTCTCATAAGGTATTTGAATATAGAAGTTGAAAAGAATTTCTGAAAATAAAGCTCTAAGATGAAACGCATAAGAATATAAAAATCGGGTCACAAAAAGAGAGAGAATCCCTTTAATGAAATATATTGAACACAAAAAAACCAATAGATCTTTAGTAGAAAATCTAAGAAAAAAACTCAGAGCGTGGGGCATCGATTGACCAAAAGAAGCATTTCCACTACTAATAATATGAATAATCAATGGCAATATGGCCCCAATGCCCAACGCATCCATCAAAGAATTCAAAATCATTAAACTTACCAAAATGACAGATTGAAAGCGACTTTGGAAGGACAGAATATATAAAATCTTTTTGAGTGAAGCCACATAGACAAGCTTACCAAGAATGGCTAGCTGGATCAACCAGCCTTATATATCAAATAAAATCAGTTGTAGAAATCAAAATAATAGAGGTATGCTAAAAGAAAATATGAATGCTATAAAACGACAATGGGTCTATCTCAAACCTTTCCTTGTATTTTCCTCAGAAGACCGAATACTCTTTAATCGATATTCTCTCAATACAAATAAAAAGAATCCCAATCTGCCCATTATCACAGTGCAATGTATCGAAGATTATTACTATTTTATACTCTGTGGAACATTGTTGAAACAACTCGCCCAGAAGACCGTGTTTAGGGTGGAACATATTGAGATATCTGAATTTAAGATCAATGAAAGCACGTCTTTAAAAAACTGGACTTATGCCAGACTCACCCGAAATGGGTTGTTCGATAGAAAATGGAGAGCCCTTTTCAAGGCATTTTCCAACCGAATTGCCTACAGACTTGCAGGGTTTATAGACAGTGCGGTGCAC
>JAHFDB010000072.1 GCA_023249195.1 bacterium
TTTGAATTCCTGAATGACCACTCGAAAGACTTCAAGGCCTTATTACGTCATTTTATTGGAATTAAACTCCACCTTTTTAAGCCTTCCTGATTCCTGGGGTTTTACTTTGGATTGAGTATAACCTATAATTTAAACTGGTATGCTAGTAATTCAAATGGGGATTATGATTTTGCATTTTTAAATACTTCTGGAGAACATTCTTCTGAAATTAGGTCCATAAAGCTTGCGGGGCTACTTAGTACTTTTGAAAAAAGTATAGACAGCGTATTTTCTCACATAAATACACCCAATTCAGTCTCTATTACTACCAGTAATTCATCTGTAAATGGTAAAGTTATCTATACTAGTCCTACCTCTAACAACGAGGTTGGAAAGTTTACTATCCAAAACGGAAATGTCCGATATGTAGAAAAAGTTACGCTTAGTGGTAATCTTTTGGGAGAAACTCGTACTTTTAGTTTTTTTATAGACTATCCTTTTGTTTTGTTAATTCAAGGCCACTCTTACCAAGGCACCTTCTCGTCAGACAGCCTCACTACCCAAGATAAAGAAACCTATCAGGCAGTGGCCAACTTAGTGTCACTAGACTCTGGCAAAAATATTGGAGAGGCCAGAATTACAACGGGAAATATTCTTAAGATTTATGTTAGAAATGAGTCTGGGGGGTTGGAGGCGCTGTTGCCTCCAGGCAATTGATGAACATAAAAATGAACCTCAAACTTAGGATATTACTGCTTTTGTTCAATTGTGGTTGCATATATACCCATTGGGGGCTCCAAAGTTAAACGTGAATTGACAGGTATCCCGGCTTAGATGCTACCCTTTCTTCTAATGTTAAAACGCCTCATGATACTGATTTTGTCGGTTTGGATCTGTTATGCTGGGGTTCTTAAGGCCCCTTTTGTTTGGGATGACCTTGAAATGGTTGTCAATAATCCCTTGATTACGAGTTTGCATCATGTTCCGGATATTTTTAAAACGGGTGCTTTTCTTGAAGCTGCTGATTCTGGAAAATTTTATCGGCCTATTCAAATTTTAACCTATACCTTTGATTATGCCATGGGAAAAGGGCTTAATCCGGCATACTTTCATTTGACCAGCGTTGTGATTCATACGCTGAGTGTTATTGCTTTGTTTTTTTTGCTGCTTGAATTTGGATTGAATCTCACTATAGCCTTTTGGGTAACCTTGTTCTTTGCCATTCATCCGCTTAATACCGAGGCGGTGACTTATGTGTCTGGCCGTGGGGATGTGTTGTTTGTGCTGTTTTGTCTAGTGAGTTTCTATGCTTTTTTGAAGGGCTTAAAAGGGTCATGGGGGTGGTTTATAGGGACACTTCTTGGCTGGGTTTTAGCTATTTTATCTAAAGAAAATGCCGTGGCATTGCCTGTGATTATGGCCTCGTATGGAATGTGGTTTCCTGAAAAAACAACTTCAAAAAAACGTTTTGTGAGCAGTTTGGTTTGCTTAGCTGTGATAGGGGGGTACATTTATTATCGAGTAGCCGTGTCTCATGTGACTGAATCTGGAACTTTGTCTGTGATTGCCATGGCCCCACTGTGGCAGCGCGTGCTCACCATTCCACATATGATATGGCTTTATTTGAAATTATTGGTCGTTCCATACCCTTTGCACATGGAATATCATTTTGTAGATACAGGAATGTTGAATCCCTATTTCTTAATAGGTGTTCCGGCTCTTTTGGTGGGGGCGTTTCTGGTTTTTCATTATGTAAAACCCTATTCCAAAGTATGGTTTTGGGGAGGCTGGTTTTTTATTGGGTTGGGCCCTGTTTATCAATTGCTTCCCTTGGCGTCAACTATTCGGGAACATTGGGTCTATTTTCCTCAAATAGGGCTCTTTGTTCTTTTGGCCTTTTTGGGAGAAAGCATGTCTCAGCGCGTGGGTTTTTTGAGAAAAAAGGGCGTCACCTTGGCTATTTTGACCTGCATGGCAATGGTGTTGATGGGGCTGACATGGGTAAGAAATCAAAATTGGCAAAACGCGTTCACCCTGTATTCGCATGATGTCGAATATGCGCCGAATAGTTTTTTACTGCTCAATAACTTGGGCTATGAATATTATTTTAAGGGAGATGTTGCGGCTGCGAAGGAGGCTTTTAAACAATCGATGGAGGTAGCTCCAGGCGAGGGTTATGGTACGGCGATGAACAACTATGCTGCGGTTATTGAAGGGGAGGGTCGTACGGATGAGGCCATCGAACTTTATAAAAAAAGCATTTCAGTGAGTCACTATCAATTGGCTTATGCCAATTTAGGAAAGATTTATTTGCTTAGAAATCAATTTTTTGAATCTATTCACATTCTAAAAGAGGGGTTGCTTTCTTATCCCTATCATTTGGATATGAACTATTATTTGGCGATAGCCTTAATGCAGGCTCAACAAACCGAGGAATCGAAAAAAGTGATCTTGTTTATTCAATCTTTGCATCCTCATTATAAAAATACCGATGATCTTCTTCTGGCTATCGAGAGAAAAAGACCCCTCCTACTCCATCCATGATCAAGATGCTTTTAGAGTGGTTTTTGCCACAGCAATGTCTTCTGTGTGATCGTGTGGGTATAGAAAACCCTGTGTGCGAAGCGTGTCTCCATGCGATCAAGCCACAGCCGAAAATACTCACCCTGAGCCCTGTTTTAAGTGTTGAGTCTTGCTTTGAATATCATCATGGACTTCAAAAATTGTTACACCTTTATAAATTTGAAAAACACACTCAGCTTGCACCTCTGTTTGTCCAAAAATTAAAAGAGACGGTCGACTTTTCTGCCCAAAAGTATGATCTTTGCATCCCTGTTCCTGCTCATGAAAATCGAATTCATTCACGGGGTTTTTATCCGGTAGAATTGCTTTTTAAGGGCTTTTTTTTAGATGTTTATAGCCCTTGCGTGCAACGATGCAAAGACACCCCTTACTTGTTCGAGTTGTCAGCCCTAGAAAGAAGCCGTCTGTTAAAAGGCGCTTTTAGGCTGCATGCGGGTACTTCGGTACAAGGGAAATCAATTGTGGTGGTCGATGATATCGTGACAACAGGGGCAACCTTAGCGAGCATGTCCGAGCTTTTATATTGTGAGGGGGCTCGTAAGGTGAGTGCACTTACTTTAGCCTATACCCAACTCAAACACATGGTTGAAAATCACCCCTAATTCTGTAATAGTAACAGTTATGCCTATTCGAAATAAACACTTGGCGAATATCATTACATTGTCACGTATTTTTGGCATTGGGTTTGTTTTTTTGTTGGTTCCTTTTTCTTCGACTTTTTGGCAAACCTGGACGATTGTGATTTACACGGCTATTTGTCTGACCGATTTTTTGGATGGCTATATTGCCAGAAAAATGAGGATCGTGTCTGATTTTGGTAAAATTCTTGACCCTTTAGCCGATAAAATTTTGGTATTGGTTTTTTGCCCCTGCTTCAGATTCATGCCATTACAGCCTTTCCTGTCTTTATTATTTTATCCAGAGAATTTGTTATTATGGCCATGAGGGTTATGTCGGCTAAAAATGGTTTGATTGTTCCTGCCCGATTTTCGGGAAAATTAAAAACAGGACTTACCTTGCCGGTATGTGGCATTTTGTTAGCTAGAATCCCGGTTCCCGTTTCTCCGCATATACCCTTGTTGTTGCAGCCGCTTCACAGTGTGATTTTGTGGGTCAGCCATTGGCCGGGTTGGGCGTTTGAGGGTCTTATTTGGAGCATGGTGGCAGTGACGCTTTGGTCATTAATCGATTATCTGAAAGACTATGTGTGGAATCAGGCCTTACATAAGGCCCATGGTCGTGAAGACAAGGCCAAACAACGTCTTAAAATGTGGATTCCAAATACCATTACAATGTTGAATTTATTGTGTGGTGTTTTTGCCTCAATCTATGCCTTTAATGGCAACTTTCATCTGGCTGTTCTTTTGGTTATTTTAGGGACGCTATTAGATGCACTTGACGGGCGATTGGCAAGGAAGTTGGATGCTTTTTCTAAATTTGGAGCTAAGCTTGATTCGAAAGCCGATTATACCAATTTTGGGATTGCTCCGGCGGTGGTTATTTTTTGCCTGCTTTCAACCCATTTTGAGTGGTATGTGGGTTTTATAGTGGGGGCTGTTTATTACGCCTCTGTTCATTATCGATTGGTACGTTTTGATAAAGGAGGTCACAGTCATTATTTTGAGGGGCTTCCTTCTCCTGTAGGCGCTGGACTGGTGGTTTTGGCGGCTATTTCGGGCTATTTGTCTCAGCCGGCTATCTTTATCCCTATTGTGATTGGACTGGCTGCCTTGATGGCGTCACGCATCTCTTACCTGCATTTGGATATTTTTGGAAGAAAAAAGTTTGCAAAGTTTCTTTCTATTCCTACGGTAACGTTTTTGACACTTACCATTTTACACCTGTTAAAACTAGATATTGCGACCAATATTTATGCCTATGAAATGCTGTTCCTTGTGGTGAGCATGTATGTGGTTGCGGCGCCCTTTTTTAAGAAATATTCACCTCAATAATACATGTCTTAGGGCTTGTAATGCCTGTGCAAAAAGCCTTTGAAAAGGTGTTCTCTTCGGCAGAAAGATAGTCAATATTGAACTGCTTGGCGATGTGTTTGAACGTATATCCGTGAGGGGTCTTGAAATAACGGATAAAGTGTTCTGAAGTGGCGATCGGGAGCTCTGAAAAAATGCCTCCACCGTTATTGTTTAAGATAATAAAGGTGATGGGTACGGGACACTCTGGAAGAAGTGAAAAAGAATTAAGGTCATGAAGGGCTGATAAATCGCCCAACAAAGCGATGCATCGTTGTTTTTTACCGACCGCTGTACCGATGGCTGTGGCAATGAGTCCATCAATGCCGCTGGCTCCACGGTTGGCCAAAACTCGAATGGGGGTCTCTTTCTTTTTTGCATATCGATTCATCATGCGAATGGCCAA
>JAHFDB010000003.1 GCA_023249195.1 bacterium
TGAGCATGGGAATCTTGAATTGATTTAATCTGTGCATGAGAGACGTATGCCTCCCCGACTTCCAACAACTCTTCTGGTGTGAGAATTGAAAGTAATTTTTCTATTTTTTTAGAATCTATATGTGTATTTTGTGTTGTCATAAAGTTGTTTGTTCCCCGAATGAACTTGTTTAAAACATGGGGAATTGACACAGCGAGCAGATGGCTGAATACTTTGTTGCTGTGCTGTGTTTCAAAATAGTTTCCGCTATTGCTCAAATTAAGCCTTTTCCAACGAAAGGGGTCGCCTCAATTCCTTTGAATTTGAAAGGGGCTGTGACACGGGTTTCGATTCATGGCATAGTGCATCCGGCGTCTATGTCGGGCAAGCCTATCAATGCCCCTTACAAAAACGGGGTTATACGTCTTGTTCGCCCCTATTTCAGACTCACCTTGGCCGAGGAAAACCTTGCAGACTATTTGCGTTGGACGAACAATAAACGGCGGTTTGATTTTTATTATACCGACTGTTGGATGAACCACCTGTTAAAGATCCCACCACCCGTTCGATCAATGGTCACACTTGAGTTTTACAGGGCAAAACATGTTCGAAGTAATCTTGATCAGATAACACCCACAACTTACCCCAATGCACAAAAAGGGTTAAAAGATATCGAGACACTTACTGAAAAAAGTCATATTTCTAAAGATACCAGTGGCTATCTGTATGGGACATTGCTCTCACTCGGGGCTTGTTTTTCTATTTTTGAGATACTCTCAAAAGAGTCGCATCCAAAGTCAAAAATCAAAATCTTATGTGGTCTTTTTCATGAATCTCAATTTACAGAGTTATTAAAGCCCGAGACACTTTATGAAAAGACCACGGCTTTTTTTACCAACATGCAGATAGAGTTTAAGGAAGCTGGTTCCGTTCCAGGCACTGTGAAAGACATTGTCGATTGGATGAAAAAAAACCCTTCCCTTTTCCCTGTGAAGCCATCCGTCACACGTAAGTGACTTTGGGCAATTCTTTACCTTTTTTGAGATCGATCACTGTCAAATTTGGCGATTGCATTAATGCTACGAGAGGCATTTTTAACCCAAAAAGATGCTGTGGATAGGAGGTTATCAACTTAAAAATGTCCTTGAGTTCCATTTTTTCTTCGTGATGCAGTTTTTTTATGAGAAGCGGTAACGCTGCGTCCATGTCAGTGGAAGCCACTACCTCGACAATGCCTTTCTTTATGCCTTCGACAAGGGCCTCTGCATCTGCACGAAGGGTGTTCGTTGGATAGAAGAAGCAAGGGTCTGTACCACAGGTCACTGCGAAGCCTTCTTTGCGGGCTTGGTCGATAAGGACAAGGCTTTCCTTGAGTGTTATGGGAAAAAAGTGTCGTCTTCCTGCACCCTCGGATGCCAGCATTTTGAGTTCTTGAGTAATGATATCGATTTCAGAATCAGGTCCCTTGGTGTGAATTGTAAACGGCGATTCTATGATATTCACTATATTCGGCACAATAAATTGGCCGGCTAACTCTAATACTTCTCCTGTTTTATCCTCGTCTTCGGGTAAATAGCCTACCCCCATTACTTTTCCGTTAATGAGAAGAATATTTTGAATAGTGAGGGACTCGTTTTTAGGATCCCACAGCCTTGCATTGGTTAAAATTAATTTTTTCATTTGAAGGCATTACTGTACTTTACATTTTGCTCCCTTGACAACACTATACGATGGGGGGAGGCTTTTGCTGAGTGGGGGTGAATAATTTCAATAGGAATTTGGGTAGTCTGGGTATGATGCCAGGGTTGATATTATTGATTAAGGTCCCGAGTGATGGGGATCCTTGACGCAGGATTATCCGGGCGTCTTCTTCAGATTTACAAGATTCGAGTATTGTAACTAATTCGTCTGGACAGTGTGCAACTATATCTTTTATGGTTTTACAGCTCTGAAATATCAAACTTATGTCGACGGCGTCAAATTTGTATTGACGTGCTTTTATCAAAAGAGCAAGCGTTCTTTTTGGTTCTTTATCTAATAACATTTGAATAAATTCATTGATACTATCCTCATGAGGGTTCAGATTTCTCTTTAGAGCCACTGATCCATATGTGTCCAACAACGCTAAAACTCGTTCAGGCTCTAATTCTGCGAGATACACGGGCATTGTCTTCGATCCTATTGTGTAGAAATTCATTTGGCATAGAGAGATACTATCTCTTTTCATTAAATCTAATAATTCTCGAGGATGTGTTTCGGCTAATTTTACCTCAATGGGGAGGCCATAGCTTCGTCGCAATTCACTTTGCGTTTTATATTCTGGACTACGACCAAAGATCCAAGTGGATTTTTTTAAACGCATCAGTATAGTGACAAAATCGCCCCGTGTATCCAGATTATTCACTAAGAGGTGTGCGACGCTGAATGTTGCTACTGTGGGTGAGTAGGTTAGACACCCACTTACTTTCTCAGAGAATTCTAAAGTTAATTTGAAGCGGGTAGGCGTCTTTCTGTCTGTGGTAAGCCTATGGAATTGGGCGATACATACGGATGGGTTTGTTTTGGCTAGTTTTTGAGCCACATTTTCTTTTCTGGAATTGGATAAGGACAATATATTGAGCAGTTCTTTTTCGGATAGGCGTGAAAATATGCCGTTTAATGCGTCGCCATCACACTCGACAAGTTTTTCAGCAAGACTCTCTTCTCCGGATTCTTCGGGTGATTTTAGGCTTAGAAACTCTACTATTTCTGAGGGCCGCATTGTGGCGAGAATTTTAAGCATCATCTTGGGGTTCTGTGCAGCGAGCATATAGGCAACCGTGAAACCTGCATGAGAGCGCCTTAGTAGTTCGATTCTTTTGCTTTCTGAACATTTTAAAAGGATCTGTGCTAGATAGTCACTTGTAGACAGTGCCGCTAAGTGGAGGGTCGGAAATTCGTCAGGAGGATGTGCCATTTCGAGTGCTTCGAGCGCTTCTTGAAGTTCAAGGGTATTTAGTAGTTCCAGGTACCTCTCTGTACCTTTAACTGTGGAGGCTAATATATGGGCAATAGCCACCCCTTCCCTAGTGGTCGTTCGTAGAATCTGAGTGCGTAACTCTGGATTTTTCTCCACAAAGTCGATCAACTCGCATGGGTGTATTCGGGCTAGGCAACAGGCCATATTGGTATGGTTCCTAAAGGCTGTTTCAAGAAGGGTCTCGGTGTCATCTTTGAATCTATCGAGTACTTTCATCAGAGCTTTTGGGTGATATAGGGCTAATGTTTCGAGGAGAGTCCCATATTGTGGGCATGCGGCACTCAAGAAAAACTTTTGTGTGTCACGATCAAAACGGCTGAACACCTCCATAAAAGTATCTATATCATGGTGGGCTAGCAAAGAGGTGTGTCGAACTTGTGCGGATTCTTTTCGGAACAGACTCTCTAGGTCGTCTAGCGAACGGGTTTTTAAAAACCTCCCTAGGTCTGTGACTTTACGTGTTAGACATAGTTTTTGCATCACATTCAAACGATTCGGTGTTCCGGTTTGTAATAACCTCATACCTCGATCTGGCCTTTCATTTAGTTCCGCGATAATGACCTCTGGATTTGAGAAGGCTAGCAGAGTGTATACGGAAACATGACCTTTGTTATAAAGGTGCTCTCTTTGTTCGGGGCGGAGGAGTTCTTGGAGTCTACTAAACGCTGGAACAGCACCCTTGGCGGTAGCTAATGCATGGGCTACCGATCCTGCCGCTGTGTCTTCACCTATTTCTAAAATATGTATGGCTTCATCGAAATGGGCTTCTAGATAGTCCACAAACGCATTGGGATCTGCTGCAGCCAAGCAATAGAATCCGCAGCATCCTGATACAACATCACTTATTCTGAGTTTTGCGCCAGTTTCTCCGGGAGCCCACTTTTCTAGAAGTTCTAGAGTTTTAAGGGGTTCCTTATTGAGTATGGTGTGGAAGATACCTAAAGTAGAGAATACTAGCTTTAGACAGTCCTCATTCGATTGATTTTCTAGCATTTCCAGAAATATTTTGGTATGATAGAAGGCTAATACGGGCCCGCCGTATTGAAGCAGTTCTAATCCGTACTGTGTGTCATTGCTTCCCAATTCTTGGATTATCTCAGGGTTATATTCAAAAAGCACACTGAGAACTGACTTTTTATAGTTATTTATACTTCCCCATAGGGCCTTTTTAGCGTCTGTCTCCAATTGATCGGATAGTATCTTTATGCCGGTTGGCTTTTTAGAAGCTAAAACATGCGCGAGGGTGTCGCCGGTTTCAGGGTTAACGACTATTTTTAATAGACCGGCTAGTTGTTCCGGAGTGAATTCTAGCACTTCTAGAAACTCTGGGTGATGTACTATCAGTCTTATTATGAGCCTTGGGTCTGCGGTTAATTGTGTTATCAATTCAGGTATGGGAATCGCTGCGAGGTAGTCTAGGACATGTTTTGAATGGTGGGAGGACGCTTCAAAAGCATTTACGACTACCCAAATTCTATTCTGCATCGATGTTGTTTTAGCGTAAATGAGAGCGCTCTCTTCGCTCGGATGGACAGAGCTTCGGATTCTTACATACGAGATTTCATCTATATAGTCACTTTCACGTTGACCTTCAGAGTCCGGAAAGTTTTTTTTCCAGAATCGTTCCGCATCCTTAAGACTCATATGCGCGACCAAGAGGTGTTTTATGTTATATCCGAGTTGGCAGAATCCCTCGTTGGGGTCACATCCCCGAAGAAACCCCGTTAACTCTTGTTGGGTAATCGGAGTCTCTTTTATCGTTATTAATCGTTTAGCCATTGCGCTTATATCGCATTCTTCGGGCTCAAACTTTGTGACGGGAACCATGGTTGGGACACGTGTATCGCGTTGCAAGTCTCGCATGAACTTTTCGATGAGTTTTTGGGCATCTGGTACAGACAACTGGAATTGTCCGGAATCGTTAGTATAGGACGTCCTGAAATCACCTTCACTCACTTTGTTTAGAATTTCTTGGGCCTTATCTTGGCCCATTAAATAGGTTAATAATGGCCACGTCTCATTTTGATTTTCTTTGACATATCTGACCAAGTGTTCGGCGAAGCGATCCACTGTTATATAGGGCATGGCAAACGTCGTACAGGCCATTGCCATGAAGGGTGTATTAGTGGCATGCGGATCTTTAGCTGTGGTATTTCCCCATCCAAATTGCCGTTCTAGTGCATAGGCGACCCCATTTTGTACGTGTGTAGATTGAGGGTCAGAGTCTTGTCCAAATAGGGTATCTAATTGTAAGCGGACTCCTGACACGGTCGCTTGAATATGTTCGTAAATAGCGCGCAGGATTTCTTGTCTCGCTTTGGTAATGTCTGGGGAATCCGACTCGATATCTTTTGCATTTGTCATCATTTTTATCGTGACTAACAAACGAGCCAGTAGTGTAGAGTGGTCTGGAAAGCAGCGTACATCGGTGAGATATTGGGTCAATTGAGTATCAATTTCATCGACTTTCTCTTTAGGAATATGCGTGCGCTGGATGGATATGGCTAGCAGTAAATTGTGAAGATAGGCTCTGTTTTCGTCCGTATAAGTCTGATCAGCGATTCTGGCTAGATAGGTACGTGCGAACTCTGCGCTTTTCCATTCTGAAAGAAAGCGGAAGGTCATACTCTGGGTGGCATGGCGGGGCAATTTCAACATCATTAGCGGGGCTAAAAGTGAGAAGTTCAGAGTCTGTTTTGATGATTCAGAGAACGGCATGGCTTCGGGCAGAGCCATAATCTTTTTTGTAAACACGGGTAGATTCTTTCTTTCTAGATTAGAATTTTTTACTACCCTTTTTCAAGCTCCTTTAGCAAACTCTATTTTTTTATAGCATAACAGTCCGAATTTAGAATCGCAAATAGAAATATCACCCCTATTTTACTGAGGATATCCGCAGGGCATCTGAGAATCTACCCAGAGTGTTTCGTTAAGAACTTCTGAAATTCACTGTCGGCCTTCGATTTGAAATGACTCTTTAGGCTAGACAGTATTTCTGGTTTTATCTGCCTAATTAACATCATAAGAACTGGAGATTCTCTTAGAATTCTTAGGGCATGATCTGAAGATGCCTTTTTGAACAGTGCGATTAGTGTTTCTGAGCATTGCTCAATGATGGATCGCATACTATCTTCCCCACATGCCTTGAAGATATGCCCTATATCATAGGGGTGCAGGCCCTTTGGGTATAAACTCATCAAAAGATTAAGCATTCTTTGTGGGTTTTTAGCCAATAATAAGTTCAAAAATGTGTAACGGGCACTCTCTGGGATTTCGGAATCGGGTTTCAGATTGCGTCGCAGTTCCATTGGCTTATACTTTTCTAACAAGGCTAAAACCAGCTCTGGTTCTCGTTGCGCAGCATCCTCAAGCATTGTAGCGGATTCCTCTCCCTTCATATTGACTAGGGGACAGTGATTCTTTATCATTAATCTTAATAGTCGCGCAAGATCTGCTTCAGCTAATAGTAGCGCGATTTTCTCCCCCCCCCATATTCGACTGATACCCGTTACCGTCGTATAGACCTGAAAATGATCCAATAAGCTCTGTACTGTGGTGGCCTTCAAACGCTCAAGTATCCCGAAGAGCTCCGTCACAGTATCTGGATTCTTGGCTAAGCGTTGTGCGGCATTGAGCGTTATTGTTGTGGGTGAGCCACCTAGGCATTGCCCTATTTGTTCGGAAACATCTACAGTTACCCTGCCGGCAATAATTCTTTGGAATTGAGTGAGACATACACTGGGATTTATTTCGGCTAGTTTTTGCGCAACCGTTTCTCGGCTGTCATTGGATAATGCCATTATACTTAATAGGATTGTTGTGTCTAGCAGTAAAAATAGGCCGTTTAATGCCTCGCTAGCACACTCGGCAAGTTCTTGAGCTATGCTATCTCCCCTGGGTGATGTTACCGTTAGAAATTTTACTATCTGTTGGGGTTCCATGTTGGCAAGGATTCTAACCATCATCTTAGGGTTACTTCTAGCGAGCGTAAAGGCAACGGCGAAACCTGCACGAGATGTGTTTAATAGTTCGCATTGTTTATCTACTGGACAGCTTAAAATGATCTCTGCTAGATGGTCATTTGTGCACCCCGCTGCTAGGTTGAGCGTCGGGATATCCGTAGGCCTGCTTGTCATTTGTAGCATTTCGAGTGCCTCTTCAAGAGGAAGGCGATTCAGGAGCACCATATACCTATTTCCACCTTGAACTGTACGGGCTAATATATGGGCGATAGGCGCCCCGTCCCTAGTAGTCGTTCGCAGAATATCCTTTCGTAATGTCGGGTTTTCTTCTATAAAATCAATCAATTCACAGGGATGTATATGTGCTAGGTGACAGGCCACATTGGTATATTTTAAAGAGGCTTTGGCGAGAAGAGTCTCGTCGGTATCTTTGAATCTATTGAGTAATACGATCAGAGCTTTGGGGTGATGGGTGGCTAATGTTTCGAGTGGAGTCCCCGATTCTGCATAGGAGGCACTTAAGACCTCCATTTGTCTCTTTGTATCAAAACGGCTTAGCAACTCCATAAAGCTATCTATATCGTGTCTGGCTAGTGACAAGATGCTTAGATCTTTGCTGGATTTTCCTGTAAACAGAACCCCTAGCTCTTCTTGCGAAAGTCTTTTTAAAAACTCTCCTAGTTCTGTGACTTGAGGCGTTGCGCAGAGTCTCCCCAGTACGCCCTTTCTATGCTCTTCTCCGAGTTGTAACAACCGCACACCTCGCGCTGGATTTTTATTTAGCTCCGCAATAATGACTTTTGGATTTGAGCTAGCGAGTCGAACATATACACAAGGAGACCCTTCCGATTCTTGAGTATAAAAGTGCTCTCTTTCTTTGTCTGAGAAGAGTGCTTTGAGTTTGCTAAACGCCAGATCGGCCTCAGGAGCGCCCGCTAATGCATGGATTACACATTCTCCGGTAAGTGTCGTTATTGCTAAAATATGCTTGGCTTCAGCAGGATCTAGTGTGAGTAGATAGTCCACAAACCCATTGGGATCTCCTTTGGCAAGGTGACGGTAGCCGCACATTCCTTGAGCATCCTTTTCTTGAAGTATTTCCCTAGTTTGCTCAGGAAACCGACTTTGTAGAAGTGCTAACATTGCAGCAGAGGCTTTATTGGCTAGAATTTGGGCCTCAGAGATATCCTCACCGCGATATTTAAATATTCTTAGACATTGCTCGTCATCATCTTGAGGCAACATTCTCATAAGTACTTCTGGGTGATATACACACACTATGAATGTTAAGGTTTGGTCACCGAAGATTTTATCGGCTTGTTTTGGGTTTGCTTTTACCCCAGCTTCTATAAACGTGGGGTTATATTGGTAGTAGGTCTGCAGCACAGGCACGTTTTGATTATTTTTAAGCGCCAATATGCTACTTCTCTCTTGCTCAGAGAATGACTTAGTTATCTTCGATAAGCACAAGATATGGCCCCTGGCTAATTCATGCGCGAGGGTGTCCCCCGAGTCAGGTTTAATCACTACTTTTAATAGAGTCTTCAACTCTTCCTGAGAGAACCCCAACTCTGTTAGGAACTTGGAGTTATGCACTATCAGTTTTTTTATGAGGCCCGGGTTCTGGATTAATTCTGTCTTCAATTGATCTCTAGAAATCGTTGCGAGATAGTCTATGACATGTTTTGAATGGCAAGGAGCCCCTGCCAAGGCCGCCACGACTAGCGACACTTGATGGGGTGTATCTCTTTTCTTAGCGTAGATTAAGGGGTTATCTTCCTGTGGATTGACAGAGCTGCGTAGTTTTAAAAACTCAATTTCAATTGGATCTGAAGCATCTGGAAATGTTTTTTTCCAAAATTTTCCCGCGTCATCAGAATTCATATGGGCAACCATAAGCTCCTCTATGCTAAATCGGATTTGGCCAAACGGCTCTTGGGGGTCGCATGTAAACTTCAATCTATTAAACTGTTTCATGGTAATCGGGCTTGTGTTTACCCTTAATAATTGTTCGACTATGCCCCTTAAAGGACACCCTAAGGGTTTAAACCGCTTCATAGAGACTGTGGCCGGAACACTTGCGTCACCTTGCAAGTCTCTCATGAACTTTTCGATGAGTTTTTGGGCATCTGGTACAGACAACTGGAATTGTCCGGAATCGTTAGTATAGGGCGTATTGAAATAACCTTCCCTCACTTTGTTTAGAATTTCCTGGGCGTCTGCCGGGCCAATTAAATAAGTTAATAATGACCAAGTCTCACTTTGATTTTCCGCAACATATTTGGACAAACCGTTGGCGAAACTTTCCAGAGTTATATGGGGAATCGCAAACGTCGTGCAGGCTATTGTCATGAGTGGGGTATTGGTCGCATGGACATCTAGGGGTGTGCTGTTTCCCCATCCAAATCGACGTTCTAGCGCATATCGGACCCCATTGACTAAATGTGTAGATTGAGGGTCGGAGTCCTGTCCGAATAGGGCATCTATTTGTAAGCCTACGCCTGTCATAGCCGCTTCAATATGTTGGTATATGGCACGTAAGAGTTCTCTTCTAGCGACGGTAATTTCGGGGGAGACTCCCTCGATATTTTCAACATTTGTCATGATTTTTATCTCGGCCAACAAACGAATCAGCTGTGTGTAGTGGTCTGGAAAGCAGCGTACATCACCGAGATGCTGGACCAGTTGAGCATCAATTTCATCGGCTTTATCTTTAGGAAGACGGGTTCGCTCTGTCGTTATGGCCAATAGTACTTTGTGAAGAGAGGCTCTGTTTTCGTCCGTATAAGTCGGAACTCCGATGTACGCTAGATAGGCATGTGCGAATTTTAAACCATTTTTTAAACCCTTTAATTTTGCAACAGACACTAGGGTGTGGTCTTTTGTGGCGTGTTCTGGCAATTTGAAACTCACTAGCGGGGCTAAAAGTGCGAAGTTTAGAGTAACTCCTGGTGATTCTGGGAACGATGGGAATCCTGACAAAGACATTATTTTTTTTGTATGCACGGGCAGCCTCTTTCTTTGATTAGAAATTATTTACTACCCTTTTCTTAAGTTCTTTTACTATCAGCTCTAAAGCATTTGATTTTTAAATATATACATTTTTTTAAAAAATAAAAAATTTAATAAAAAAATTTATCTTAGTTGGTTGTCAAATGATTTACCCACATTAAAGTCCTTGCACCACACACTATTCGCCTTTATACTGCTGACCCTATGAAAATACACGAATTTCAAGCTAAGCAACTTTTGAAAAAATATGGGGTCCCGATCCAGGATGGGTTCACTATTGACTCTATTGACGACGCACAAGCTGCGATCGACAAAGTATCTCAAGAGTTTTCAACCGATCAGTTTGTGATCAAAGCCCAAATACATGCTGGAGGCCGCGGTAAAGGAGGCGGTGTTAAGTTTTCATCTTCCAAAGAGAAGGCATTGGAAAATAGTCGTAATATTTTAGGGATGCAACTAATTACCCATCAAACAAGTCCAGAGGGACAGTTGGTGCGTAAAATCATGGTTGCGGAGGCTTTAGACATTGAGAAAGAGTTTTATGTGGCCATTACACTGGACCGTTCTGTCGGTCAAAATGTGGTCATGGTGTCTACTGAAGGCGGCGTTGAAATTGAAGAAGTTGCCGCGCATTCCCCTGAAAAAATCATTAAAGAGTGGATCAACCCTGCCTTTGGCTTACGTCCTTTCCAAGCTCGAAATTTAGCCTACGCGCTGGGTTTTGAAGGTGACTTATTTAAACAAGCGGTTTCTTTCTTTTTGAACCTGTATAAATGTTATGTCGATACAGATGCGTCTATTGCAGAAGTCAACCCGTTGGTGATTACCAAGCAAGGCAAACTTGTGGCACTCGATGGCAAGTTTAATTTTGATGACAATGCCCTTTACCGACACAAAGATATCGTAGCCATGCGCGATTTAGATGAAGAAGATCCCACCGAAGTTGAGGCTGGAAAGTCTCACTTAAACTATATCAAGCTCGACGGAAATGTGGGCTGCATGGTGAATGGTGCCGGGTTAGCCATGGGAACCATGGATATCATTCAGCTTAAGGGTGGCCAACCTGCTAACTTTTTAGATGTCGGCGGTGGTGCTAATGTTGAAACCGTCAAAAATGGCTTCAAAATTATTTTGTCTGATAAAAATGTAAAAGCGGTATTGATTAACATCTTTGGAGGCATTGTTCGTTGCGACCGTGTAGCCAATGGCATTATTCAAGCTGTCAGTGAATTGCACTTGACTGTTCCTGTCGTGGTTCGTTTAGAAGGAACCAATGCCATTTTGGCTAAAGAACTCCTCGAAACCTCGGGTGTATCGATTATTGCAGCGGGCTCTTTAGCAGATGCCGCTGAAAAAGTCGTTGCTGCCGCTACGAAAGGAGCTTAATTGCATGTCTATTTTAGTCGATAAAAATTCAAAAATTATTGTTCAAGGCATTACGGGTTCTGAAGGGTCTTTCCATGCAGAGCAGTGCTTGGCTTACGGCGGAAATGTCGTGGGCGGGGTAACCCCAGGAAAAGGCGGACAAATGGCCATCGATGGCAAAGTTCCCGTCTTTAACAGCTGTAAAGAGGCGCGAGAAAAAGTAGGCGCCAATGTATCGCTCATTTTTGTCCCTCCCGCATTTGCAGCGGATGCCATTATGGAATCGGCGGCTGCAGGTATTGAACTGATTGTGTGCATTACAGAAGGCATTCCTGTGAACGATATGGTAGAAGTCTATGCCTATCTTAAAACCACAAAATCTCGGCTGATTGGGCCGAATTGCCCAGGGCTTTTGACACCCGATGAAGCCAAGGTAGGAATTATGCCTGGATTTATCGCAAAAAAAGGAACCGTTGGGGTCATTTCGAAGTCTGGAACCTTGACTTATGAAGCCGTTCATCAATTGTGCCAAGAAGGCCTTGGTCAATCGACATGTGTAGGCATTGGCGGAGACCCGATTATTGGAACCAAGATGATTGATTTATTGGATTTATTTGAAGCCGACCCTGAAACCAATGCCATTGTGATGATTGGTGAAATTGGCGGATCGATGGAAATTGAAGCCGCGCATCATATCAAAAAACACATTAAAAAGCCCGTTATTGGGTTTATTGCAGGCCAAACAGCGCCTCCGGGACGTCGAATGGGTCACGCAGGTGCCATTGTGTCGGGTGCCGATGAATCGGCTAAAGCTAAAATGAAAATTATGCGTGAATGTGGCCTTCATGTGGTCGATTCCCCAGCCGATATTGGTAAAACGGTGAAAGCGCAGTTATCCAAATAGGTCTATGACCAAAAAAATTTTTATTGCAGCAACCCGACAGAATGATGGTAAAACCAGCGTCTCTTTAGGGTTGTTGCATGCCTTCCAAAAACGTTTCTCCAAAATAGCCTATATGAAGCCTGTTGGTCAGCAATTCAAATGGATTGAAGGCGAAAAAATTGACAAAGATGCTGTGCTATTTAAGCACGTTTATGGGTTAGAAGACCCCCTGTCTTTAATGAGCCCGGTGGCCGTCCCCCCCGGATTTACCGAAAATTACATTGAAAACCCCAATCGAGAAGAGCTTTCAGAAAAAATTTCTTCGGCTTTTGAACAATTGTCTATAGGAAAAGATTTAGTGGTGGTAGAAGGTACCGGACATGGTGGGGTCGGTTCTGTTTTTGATCTTTCTAATGCCGATGTCGCCCATTTATTAGGGACTAAAGTCATTTTAGTGACCTTGGGTGGCATTGGAAAAGCCATTGATGAAGTCATGCTCAATAAACCCCTATTTGAAAGCAAGGGCTGTGAGATTATGGGCGTTATTATCAATAAAATACAAAAAGAAAAATATGACAAAATCAATGCGGTTTTGCACAAGGGGTTTGAGAGACTTAACATTCCTATTTTAGGGATGATCCCCTTTAAAAAATCCCTCGCCAAGCCTACGATCGCTCAATTATTTGAAGATTTAGACGCCGAACTCTTGTCTGGGCAATCTGCCTTATCTAATAAAGTTTCGGCCTTTATTATTGGGGCCATGCTTCCCCACGATGCGATGGACTATTTAACCGAAGATACCCTGTTAATTTTGCCCGCCAATCGGGAAGATTTGATCATGATGGCGCTTTGCGGGGCTATGTTGGGCGAGCAGGTGTCTTATCGTGTTTCGGCCATTATTTTTACAGGGGGTATTCGTCCTGACAAAAGAATGATGAACCTTATTACGCACTCTAAAATGCCTACCATGTTGGTTCAAGAAGACTCTTTCTCGGTTGCCACTAAAATCAATAAAATGCTCTTTAAATTACGGGCTGAAGAAACTGACAAAATTGACATGTTGCAATCACTTATTGAAACCTATGTTGATGTCGATGCGATTTGCAATTTGTTATAAATCTATTTACCGTTTAGAATAGAAAAACCTTATGAAACTCCAGGAAATTTACGCCCCCATTTCAGACGAATTAAAGACCGTGCATGTGCTTATTCAAGATGCACTGGAAAAAACACCCTTAAAGCCTTTGCGCGAAATTAATCAATATATTATTGCGAATCCAGGAAAAAGACTGCGCCCTACCCTCGCTATTTTAGCATTTAAGGCCGTTGCCGCTTCTGGACTTTCTGACAAAAAGATTCTAGAAACAGCCGCATCACTTGAGCTGATTCATATGGCCTCGCTTATTCATGATGACATTATTGACAAGGCCGATCTGCGCCATAACAAGCCCTCGGTCAACGCTAAATGGGGGGCTGAAATTGCCATTCCGATGGGCGTTTATCTTTATTCTATTTCTCTTCAATTTATGGCTTCCGTAGGCAGTGTGACTGTTTTAAGGCACGTCAGCCATACAGTAAAACACCTCTGTGAAGGCGAAATGACACAGATTTTCGAACGTGATAATGTGCAGTTAAATATTTTGAAATATTTAGTCATTCTAAAAAAGAAAACAGCCGTATTATTTGGGGCGGCATGCTATTCAGGGGGGCTTTTGGCTGGAGCCGATAAAAAAACGTGTTTCAAGCTCAAAGCCTTTGGCTATAATTTGGGAATGGTGTTTCAAATTATTGATGATTATTTAGACATTATGGGTGAAACAAAAAAACTCGGCAAAGCCTCTGGGCAAGACTTTTTTTTAGGCGAGTTCACCTTGCCCATGCTGTATTTAATTGATGCCAGTTCCGACTCTGAAAAACAAGAAGTGCTTGAGATGGTAGCCTCAAAAGATTTAACTATTCTACCCACACTTCAAACCCGCCTAATCGAGTCTCATGCCCTTGAAAGAACCAAGAAACTTGCACTTACCTATCTTGATAAAGCAAGGGAAACCCTCTCAGAGATGTCTGAAAGCCCCTACAAACAGGCGTTGATGGATCTGACTTACTTTATTAGCACCAGAGGCTTTGAGGCTTAAAAATGGAGTTTAAGGCCTTCTGGGAGGAAATTGGATTAGACGTCCACATTGAAGTCACCCCAGGAAATAAAATTTCGAAAGTTGAGCTTTCTTTTCCCAACCCCAACACACCTTCGTTAAGTGCAAAAGAAATGCCCTTATTGGACCACCTTCGACATCTTTATCTTTCTGGCATTGAGGCTAGTGATTTCGACTATTTTGATTTATCCGGCATTTCCTCCTTCCAAAAAACGATTTATCTTGAGCTTATTCAAATTCCAAGAGGCACAACCATTTCTTATGGAAACCTGGCCAAAAAAGCAGGCAAACCCAAGGCCAGTCGAGCTGTGGGCACTGCAATGGCAAAAAACCCCATCCCTTTAATTATTCCATGTCACCGGGTGGTCCGACATAACGGGGATATTGGGCACTATGCCTTTGGTCAAGAAATTAAACAAAGGTTATTGGACTTAGAAGAGAGCTAATCTTCCTCTTGAGTAAAAGAAAAATAAGGGCACTTTTATATCTGAAAGGATAATGCGATGGTGTTCTTATTTAAAGTGGATTTCCAGAATTGATTAAAGACACCCGTGGCCTTGGGCTTATAGATGCCATTGATTTTCAGATACTGAGAACTGAGACTTTACCTGCGCTAATTCCATACTATAATGGAAGCATTATACGTTATTTTATTGGTAAAAGGATTATATATGGAAGACACATCTCGAAAGGTGTGGCAAGTACCACAGCTGATTTTTATCTATTCAGCTAAAGTAGAAAATGGCACCCACCCAGGTTCTATTGAAAGTTTGGCACCCACGTTTAAACAAGCTTATTTTGCCCCATCTTAAATGGGGACTGCTGATTAGAGATATCGTCCCTCCAAATATCTCACAAAGGGCTCTTCTGAGATTCCCTGTCCTGTTATCTCACGCATCAATTGGGAAGCTGTTTTACCCCGCCCCACACTGTGCACTTTGTTTCGAAGCCATTCTGTTATGACGGATAATTTTCCTTCTTGGACAGTTTGGTCGAAATGGGGCATTTCTTTTTGGGCTTGGTTAAGAAGCTGTACGCTGTATAAGTTGCCTAAAGTATAAGTTGGAAAATAGCCAAAATAGCCACAAGACCAATGAACATCCTGTAAAATACCTTCGGCGTCATTGGGAGGCGTAATGCCCAAATATTCCTGGTATTTCTGGTTCCATATTTGAGGTAAATCTTTTACAGAAACACCGTCATTAAAGATCATTTTTTCAATCTCAAATCGAATAAGAATATGTAGATTATATGTCACTTCATCTGCACCGACCCGAATCAACGAGGGGCTTACTTTGAGCATAGACTGATAAAAATCTCGCAGGGGGATGGTTCTTAAACTTTCGTGAAAAAGTGTTTGTAAATATGGATAATACCCTTCCCAAAAAGCTTTGCTTTTTCCAATGCCGTTTTCCCACAATCGCGATTGGCTTTCGTGAATGCCAAAGGAAATGGGCTGGCATAAGGGGGTTCCAAACCACTTCGCATCAAGGCCTTGTTCATAGAGGGCATGTCCCCCTTCATGAATCGTGCTTGATAGGGCGTCAAACAGATCGTCTGGATTTAATCGGGTGGTAATGCGCACATCTGTAGGATGAAATTGCGTGGTGAAAGGGTGTGTCGATTTATCTTGGCGACCGTGTTCAAAATTGTAGCCCATGTCTTTCAAAATTTTGATGCCAAAATCCCATTGTTTTTGAGTGTCAAAAGGCCCTTGAATGGCCGGCAATTTTATTGAACTTTGCTTGGTTTGAATGTCTTTAACGAGCTGGACAGTTGCTTCTCTGAGACGGGTAAACACAGGGGAAATTTCGGCAGTGGTCATGCCCGGCTCATATTCGTCTAAAAGCGTGTCATAGACAGTAGATTGAACCCCTAAATAGTCGGCTTTCTTTCGGGTAAGATTTACGACTTCTTCTAGATAAGGCAAAAAGTGAGAAAAGTCTTTATTTTGCCTTGCATGTTGCCAAGCGTGTTGAGAGTGAGCTTTGACCTTAGAGAAGGCCTCGACAAAGTCTACCGGCAAACAATTCGCCATTTTCCAATCGCGATAGGTTTCTGTCACCAACCTTGACTCTCGGGGAGTCAATCCTGTGGCGATAAGTTCCCCTGAGTTGATATTAATAAGTTGCCCCAGAGTTGACTTTAAGGCTAAAGATGTCATTTTTTCATGGACAATTTTGGACATCAAGGCCGACTGTTCCGATCGGGCATCGATGGCCCCAGCAGGCATGTAGGTTTCTTGGTCCCAACTTAACAGCGACCCAATCCCTGTGAGGTGGGCAATTTCTTGTAACTGTGAAAAAAGGGCGTTGAGCTGAGGGTTCATCATGTCTCCTTAATTTAGTCGTCTGGTTCAGAGTCAGACGGCTCTTTGTAAGACGGGGCTCGACTACCCGTTCTAGAAGAACCTTGACGAGAAGGTCTCCCAGAGTCTTGATACATCACGACACCTCGATTCCTCTCTATAAAAGCCATCAAGGGGCCAAAATCAACATCTGAAAACTCGAACATAGTCTTCATTACTCTTACTTTACTCAATAATACATCCGCTTCCCAGAATGTACGTTGATCCTCTTCCCCCCCCCTACCTAATGGCCAATCGCAGGGAGGGTTTTCGAACGATTGAATCCGAGTTGTGATTGTTTCTACGCTAGGGGTGTCCATGTTAATTCCATTTGGATACGCTAAAATCGCCATTAGGTTATCCGCAAAAGGTCCAAGTTTATGAGGAATTGAATATCTGAAATAGGCGGCCACATTGGACATCGTCATACAGTCTGGAGCAACCTCAAATACGGTCTGCCAATTCCACGCATAGGCGCTCACATCTCCCATAGACATGAGGGCCTCTCGGTGGAAATATTTGAGGCACTGTGCCAAATGCCAACTTCCATCAGGAAGGCGATTAATCTCTGTTAAAAGGCGTTTAAAGTCCATTTCGCCTTCTTCTGTCAGCATAAGAACCTTTATTTTGGGCAATAACGCGGTTGGAATACACAAGAGCATATTCAGCTCATCTGGAACCTCTTCATTGCAACCACTTATCCGCGCCAGTATCTCTATTTTTTCGACATCAGTTAGGGTCTTAAGATATTCTATGAGGTTGCCCCGTTCATCAGAGGTCAATTTCTGCTCCCTAAATGCTTTCAAAAACTCCCCACATAGGACTGCAAATTGATCTTTAACGCTGTCTGACCCAGAGTGACTATCTTTAGCCATGCTGATTATTGCGTTCCAGGGCTCTTTCGAATGCGCAATGCACAAGGCCAACTGTTCACAGGTACTCACGTCAACAGGATTGACTAAAAATCTCTCCTTCAAAAGAACCAAAGCATCTTCAGGGGTTACAGACTTAGGGTCTTTAAAAAGATAATTTACCGCCTCATTTCCACACTGATTGGCCAAAACAAACCACAGAACCGATTGCGTTCTAGAGCGACCCGTTCCAATGTCCGGAAGTGTCACCTTATCATCTGCCCTAAGCGACATTCCTGGCTTGTTTATCACCCTTGTTCGAAATTGTTCTTCTGTAAACGTTGCCTTATCCAAAGCCCCTCGATTGATTTCGATCATATACAAAGTGACCCGCTGTCTCCACAGCATATCCACAAAACTGGCTACCTTTTCTTTCTTTGAAGCAAAACACCGTTCCATCCATACCCCCCGATGCTCACAATACCCTAGCTCTTTTAAAAAAAGTTCCATACTCAGTTTCAGTCTAGGCTCACGCTCAAAATAGGGTTTTAATTCACGTTCTAAATTAACGCCACAGACATAGACTGCCATTTCGCGCATGACAATAGTTAAAAGATGCTCTGCTTGGTCTTGCAAAGTTTTATCATAGAAATCAGGAGGTGTAAGCCCCAACCAACTTAAGGCTCCTTTAGTATGTGTTATGGGAACATTCACCACACTTATGCGGTCACCACTCTGTACTAGCTTTTGGACTCGACCCGCTAAAGCTGCGGGAAATGTTACTTGGACTGTCCGAAAAACGGGATCTGCCATGGCAGGAATTGGCATGCGATATATCTCTGGGATCTGAGATTCATCCATAGGCACTGCTGTTTGGGTTTCAGGTAAAAAATGTTCAAAATATCTCAACAAAAATGGAAAAACAGCTTCGGCTTTGGGAGCAGATCTTGTCGGTGATGTTATATAAGATGCTGCATTTCGTCTTCTTTTTTTCCGATCATCCCCTGGCTTCCACTTTCTATTACTTATTAGCTGCTCATTTCTATATTTTTTTGCCTCCCCTACTTCTCTTTGGTATAGCGTTGCAAGGGCATTATAAGCCCCTTCCATGACGCGATGATATGCACATGCCCCCATAAACCCCGCCCAAGGAGAAGGCACTCGACAATGGGTTTCTTCTTTGTCTATTTCTTGTGGATGGTAATAATCTTGGATAACCTCATATAGCAAATCGGATGAACATTCATCGTGATCCGCATACCATCCTCCAAAGGTATTGATAATAGCCCCGCGCGCTATGTCTGATTTCCAGGAGGCATTTCCTTCTAACCCTGCATACTGCCAAAGTTCGCAATGGGGATTTGTAGCCTTTCCTGATTTAAAACTGATCACCTGCTCTGTACAAAGAACTTTGATCATGCTTAATTGTGTAGACGCCTGATAGGCTCTAAGTGTGTCCATAAATTCTGGCTGACTGAGCGATGCGCTATCACTCCATAGAACTATTTGGAATTCCCTATTAAGTCTTTTTAGCTTATCTTCCAATTGTGTTAATCGATCCCACTGATCACGTGCAAGTGGCTTCCCTGACCAAAACACATGAAGCAGAGGCAAAATCTGGGGGGCTTTAAGAGTAGACATCAAGATTTCATGTGAGTTTTCATCGATTGTTTTCTTCGGTAGCCTATCAAAAGTTGTCAGTATATTCCTAGTACTTTTAAAGTCTAATTGATCGCCCCTTCTCAGATCTATCTCTGGTTCAAGTCCACGCCCACCCGTCAAACCAAACACGTTGAGAATATCAAAAGAACCTCGGTCTAAATTTTCCCTATCTCTATGAAGGGACTCATATGTACCCCACATGCCTTTAACTGTCTGGGCCGCCTCATCATCTGCGCAATATGATGACCCACACTGTTTTAGAACAGTATCGGAAAAAAGTCTCGAATAAAAGTTTACGGATTGAATTTTCTTCATTGGGATACTTCTTTATCTAATCCTATAAAGCTGGCCAAGCTTAGTTATCAATGCCATCCGAACTTCATCAGAAACGGAATCAGAAGCTCTGCCCAAAGTCACTACCAAATTTCCATGTACATTTATATCCGTGAATTCCGCAACCGTTGTCACTTTATCTAACAGAAAAATTGATGCCTCATTTTGGGCATAAAAAAGACTCCACATAAGTGGTGTTGAGCCTGATTTATCTTTAGCCTTTACTAAGGTTTGCGCTATGTCCGGGCATGTTTGTTCAGCTAAAACTATCAATGCCATGGCAACCTCTGGTCGCCCACTGCAAATTGCAGTATGAATACAATTTTCTCCAAAAGTGGGTTCGATACTTCCCAAAAATGCGCGGGGATCTAGTTTAACAACCTCCAAAATAAAGTCTAGAGGAAGCTCAGACAAAGTAACGAGTCTATGAATCAAGGGTGGGAGGGGAAACTTGGTGGGCACGGCTGTCTCTTTAAGAAGGGGCACTGCATCTTTAAGCTCCGGTTTGATTTCAAAAAGATATGCTAATGCCGCAACTCCTGAAAGAGGTATTAATAATGGATATTTTTTACAAAACAGTTCAAGCCCTACTATTGAACCTCCGTTAACTGTTGGATTCTCTGCAATTATATGAGAAACCGGCATCAAGAAATCACCCAAACGCTGTTTGTGGTAAAAGCTCGCTCTTCGTTTCACGAAGCCCTCGTTGTTTGTCTCTGAAACTGGTGCATGTGGATCTGTCATTTGTCCCCTACGAGGGACTTTTTGCACATCAGACTCTGCGTGTACGGGACTTTCGGCTTTTCTTTTTCTTGAGGGCTCAGGAAGTTTACAATCCTGTTCATCCTCAGATGAACAGGGCAAATTTTCATCCGCCTTTATTTGTGATATAGCCTGATCTGCCTTAACGGCAGCCTGTCTCCTAAATACCGTTCGTGGCGTTTCTGGAGTTTGTGGAGTTTGTGGAGTCTCTCTCCTTTTAGGGATTCTACTAGGAGTTTTAGGAGTTTTAGGCGTTTCTGGTTCGACAGAAACTAGCGGACGAGCCCTTAGGCGCCTCCCTACTGGTTCAGTTTCAGTGTGGGTATCGCCTGCCTCCAAAGAGGCTACTACAGGTGTAGCCATTATTTTTTGCAACAACAAAAGTTTCATAAAGCAGATCACTACCTTTCTAAACAAAAATACCCTTTTTGGAAAAAATAAACAGAATTAAGAAGAAGTTCCCATTAGATGGGGCCCCCTATTGTTCTAGACTTTACACCATTTGTAAAGATTTAAAATGGGTCTGTTATGATAGATACACGTATGAAAACAAAACTCACGACTATTTTAAATAGTTATTCAGATATCTTTTTTATTCGAGGGGTTTATCCGGGCCTCATTTTATTGTTACTGAGCTTTTTCAACCCCTATTGTGCCATTGGGGGGCTTTTGGCTGTTTTGTCGGCCTATTATTTTGCGACTTTTATTGGCTATAGCGCCACCTTTTTGAGCTCGGGATTTTATACCTACAATGCCCTTCTTGTTGGCTTTTCCATTGGGGTCACTTTTAAGCTCACTGCCTTAACCTTGATGCTCATTTTTTCTGCAGGAATTTTGACCTTTGTGTTTACCATTGTTTTTTCTCATCTGTTTTCACAGTATTTAAAATTGCAGATTTTAAGTCTCCCTTTTGTGGCAGTCAGTTCTTTGGTCTACTTGGCCTTGGGCCGCTATAGCCATTTATATATCGAAGGGCTTTATCAAAAAACGTTTTCCTACGATTGGAGTTATTTTTACCCTTGCGTTAACGCTTTTTTTAAATCTATGGGCAACATTATTTTCATGCCCAATGTGATCATTGGAATATTCATTTCACTGTTAATTTTATACGCCTCTCGCATTTTATTTTCCTTGGCTGTTTTAGGTTTTACACTCGGCAGTGTGGTTCAGGGACTGTACGTAGGCTCAATGACCCTAGGATTTACGCAGCCCTATAATTTTAACTTTATTTTGATTGCCATGGCCATCGGAGGTATTTATCTTATCCCCTCGATTCAAAGTTATATCGTGGCCATGATTGGGGTTGTTGTTTCCACTGTATTAATCAGTGGGCTAGATGTCTTCTGGGCCCATTTTTCCCTGCCTATTTTTACACTCCCTTTTATTATTGTCACACTTTCTTTTGTCTATGTATTGGGCTTGATTAATTATCGGCTTAGACCTACCGTTCATAAGGCAACCCCCGAGGAAACTCTGGATTATTTCTTGACCACTCAGGCACGATTTCCGCAAGATTTAACCATAAGACTGCCCTTTTATGAAAGGTGGACAGTGTGGCAAGAATTTAACGGACAATGGACCCACCAAGGCCTGTGGCGCTATGCCTATGACTTTGTTCAAACCGATTCCGAGCATAAAACATACACCCACAAAGGTGCTCGATTGGACGATTATTATTGCTTTAAAAAACCGGTTTTATCTCCACTTTATGGCCAAGTCACGAAGGTTGTTGCGCATGTTCCAGACAACCCTGTCGGAAGTGTCGACATGACCCAAAATTGGGGAAACCATGTCTTGATTCGACATGCGAATGGGCATGTGGTCGAACTTTCCCATTTTTTCCAACACTCTATTGTTGTCAAAGAAGGCGACTGGGTAAGCCAGGGGTCTCTCATTGGCCTGTGCGGAAATTCAGGTTATTCGGCCCAACCTCACTTGCATATTCAGGTCCAGTGGTCGGCCGAGCAGGTGTCTCCGCCCATCCCCTTTGCCTTTGGGAGTTATATCCAAAAAGGCCATTATCAAGATTCTGGACTTCCTAAAGTGTCTGATTGTGTTTATGGCATGCCTGCCATGCCTTTTTATGATCAGCTTACCCATTTTATTCTTGGCCACTCTGCCGACTACTCTGTCTATAAAAGAGGCAAAAAAATTCAGGATGTGACCCTCACCATCGGCATGGCTGATGACGGTACGTTTTATTTTTCAACTCCACGTGCAAAGCTTTATTTCGGAAAACGGGACGGTCTTTTTATGATGTACCATATGGAGAACTATGATCCGTTTTTAAAAATACTCTATCTGGCCTTACCCAAAATGCCCCTCTATTACGAACCCGGATTAACCTGGACAGACATTCTTCCCAGCACCGTTTATTTGAGACACTATAAAAAATGGTTATCCAGTTGGCTGACGGCCCTATTCCCCTCAAAACTCACTACGGTTGGAACCTATACCTTTCAGTCTGAAACCGAAATTACTGGAAAAATTCGGCACCGTTTTTTCAAACGCTCACACACAACCTCTGTGGTACTAGATCCCCACATTCAATTCAAACATATTCGATATAAACATTTTGAAATAAAAAAAACACCTTAATTTCGCAACAAAGCCATGTTTTATCTTTCTACACAATGGGAATACCCTCAACGTCACTTTAGTTTTATATAAAATACGAGGAGAAAAGAAATGTTTACACAAAAAAATAAGGGAAAAGGCCTCTTTTTAGGGGTGGCCTTCACGCTGCTTATGATGTCCACTGTTCAGGCCAATGACCTTTCCCTGTCCGCTTTTTTATATATGATTCCGACAACCTTTACCCATACAGCGATTAAAACAAATACCACCGTTTTCGGAGGGTATGGCTGTTTTGGGTTTGGAACCTCTACTTTTGAGGCCAGTTATGACCATATTATTGGCACACAAAGCCAAAGCCTTGTTCAAGAAAATTATCTTGGGATTTATACACTCTATACCCCCTCAACCCACTATAAAATTGGGGTTGCTTCAATCCATCCCCAAAGCCAGGGTGAAAGTGGCACTGTGGGCATTTTAGGCATTGGCTATGACAATTACACTGACACCGGCTATAAAGCATGGTCAGCAGGGACTGATATTTTTGGGTCGCAATATACCCTCAGCACGGGTTCTCTGAGCGTTCTTCAGGCTTCTCCTTTCACAACGCTTTATCTTGCTTCCCCTTGGAATGTGGGCTGGTTTGAGCTTACAGGAAAGGTCAATCTCGAGGGTTTATCTGATGGTCGGTCATGCAACAACGAAGAGATCGATCTCAAATATAACTGGGATGCCTTTTCTGTGGGTGCTCACTATTATTTGGGCCAGTCTATTTACGGAACTTATAACGGCGGATTTGTTGTAAATAATACCAACGATAGTGTCACCGATGGATTTGGCCTTTCCGGCACCTATAACACGCCTTGGGGAGTTACCCTGCAAGTCACCTATCAAATGCAAAATTTACAACCTTATGACACCTTCTCAAAAGCCTATATTCCAGAAACGTCTTCTTTCTCAAAAATGGGGATTTTGGTGAGTGCACATTTTTAGTCTATACTATTAAACTAAGTATTATCATCTTTTTTTCAAGGGAGACGCCATGAAGTATTTAGTTCTTGTTTTAGTAACCATGATAGGATTTTCTGCACCTGCGATCGCAGCAATGAGTTCGTCAGATATTGAACAAGCCTACAACCGGTCTTATGCCAGTGAACGCGCTGGAAAATTTTCAGAGGCTGCCGAGGCACTTTCCCCGGTTGCAAAAGAATATCCGAACGGATACACCCTCAACTATAGGCTTGGCTATTTGGCCTCTGCCAGCAAAGATGCTGCCAATGCCCTTCTTTTCTATGACAAAGCAATTTTAGCAGCACCCAGTGCCGTAGATCCTCGCTTGGCTAAAATGTCCCTTCTATTGGTGCAAGGAAAATATGCCCTTGCCGAACAAGTAGGTTATCAAATTTTGAACGTAGACCTAGGCAATTATCTAGGCAACTTGAAGTTAACCTATGCACTTAGAATGCAGCAAAAAAATGACTTGGCTGAAAAAGTCGATATCAGAATGCTTGCGTTATATCCTACCGACGCCTCTTTCTTGGCTGAGTACGGTATTTTAAAATATTATGCTGGCCCACTTGAAAGATCGGCCCAAATTTTTCAGGATTTATTGACCCTTTACCCTGGAAATGCCCTTGCAAAAGATTATTTGGCTTTAATCAAGAAAATCTCAGCATCTAAAGAACAAAAAGTTAGTGCTCACTAGGGAAAATCTCCCTGTATTTGACCTCCAGTATTTTCGTCTTGAGGTTTGGAAAAATTTAAAATCTGAAAGTCTCTCCCCTACACCGGATAGTGTTCATATTCGGTGTTTGCTGGATGAGGTTCTCAAAGCCGAGTACTTCTGGGCCTATCCTGGCCCAGAAGTCATGACCAAGCTTCATTGCTATTTAGAGGCCTCGTCTCTTTCCCTCTTTAAACAACTTATCTGCAATGTGGTATCGATGCTAGAAGACAATCACTATCGCACTCACTATTTTTTACCTTATACGTCCACTTTGGACCTTTTAGACAAACCCTTACTCTGTGAGGGGCTTCATGTCACACACACTTCTTTTTCTAAAAAAAAGCCTTATTTTGAAGTCTTGGTGGTGCATCCATTTGTGGCCGCTTACGAACTTCTCTATCGCAAAGGCTTATATGATTTAAAAACCGATCGCGACGAGTTTCTTTATGATTTGGTATTTGTCGAAAGCCCACAAGCCGCCATTGCTGCCATTTTAGCGAATCCCAGTATTCAATCTGTGGTCTGTGTGTCTGGGTTTGAATATAATCCCTCGGAACTTCTGCCACTGAGCACAGACTATTTGACCTTTCTAGAGGCTTCTGATCCTGCCTTACGATTCCCTTATTCAGACCCTTTTTTAGGCCTCAGTCGGTCTATTCGGCGCCTTCGTCCAGAAATTGATCAGTTTTTTATTTCAGAGATACTCCCTAATCACCTTGATTTAAACTATCAGACTCACTTTAACCGCATTTTATTTCATATTAACCCTTTCCCCGACCTGCACTTTTACATTCTCAATGGCATTCGAGACCGATTTTCAACCCCCTTTTTTCATGCGATTCAAGCCTACAGCAAACGTCCAAAGGGGGTTTTTCATGCTCTGCCTATTTCCAGAGGAAAGTCGATGCAAGATTCTCCTTGGATCCAAGATTTTACAGATTTTTATGGTCCCACCGTATTTTTAGCGGAAACCTCGTCTACACGGGGAGGGTTAGATTCCTTACTTGACCCTAAGGGAGCCATTAAACAATCGCATGACGAAGCCGCCAGAACCTTTGGAGCCGATCATACCTACTTTGTCACCAACGGTACCTCTACCGCCAATAAAATTGTTTTGCAAGCGACACTTTCTCCGAAAGATTGGGTCTTGGTGGCCTCTGATTGCCATAAATCGATTTCCTATGCGGTGATGCTCAGTGGGGCACTCCCTGTTTTTTTAGAAACCTATTCCTTAGACCATTTTGACCTCTACGGAGCCGTCCCCCTTCGCAGAATTAAGTCTATTTTACTAGAGCTCAAAGCCCACGGTCAGCTGCACAAGGTCAAGCAAGTGTCTCTCACCAATTCTACTTTTGATGGCATTCTGTACAACGTCGACATGTTTATGATGGAAATATTGGCGATAAAACCCGACATTATTTTTCATTGGGATGAGGCGTGGTTTGCGTTTGGTTATTTCAACCCTCTTTACCACGGGCGCAGTGCCATGTCGGCAGTGCATACCCTCAGGGCTCGATTTCAGGATCCCCATTACCACCAGTTTTATGCCACTTGGAAAGAGGCCTTTCTTGAAAAAGAGGCCTTAAACCCAGGGGCATGGCTTGAAGAAACCCTTTATCCCGATCCAAAAGAAGCTAAAATCAGGGTCTATGTTACCCAATCGACTCACAAAACATTGACGGCGTTTCGACAGGGCTCCATGATTCACATCTCCGACGATCTGTTTCATTCAGATAGTTTTTGGGATGCTTATCGTATTCACACCTCCACCTCGCCCAACTATCAAATTTTAGCTTCACTCGATGTTGGAAGGCGTCAAGTGGCCCTAGAAGGCTTTGAACGGGTTAAACATGCCCTTTATTTAGCGCATAAGCTTCGTTATCAGCTTCAAACCCTCGCCTCTTTGCAGCCTTATTTTAAACTTTTAAGCGATACTGACATTGTCCCTCAGGCACACACATCGACCCCCTCTTTACTTACCAGTGCTTATGCCAAACATTTTTCTCAATGGAATAACCATGAGTTTGTTGTAGATCCTACCCGCATCACCCTGGATGTCAGGGGAACAGGAATGGATGGCACCAATTTTCGCGAGTTACTCATTAACCGCTACGATATTCAGGTCAATAAAACATCACGCTATACCGTATTGTTTATTGTGAGCATTGGATCAACACAGCAAAGCATTGATTTTCTTATTCAAGTCTTATTGGATATTTCCCAGAGACTCGATTCTGATCCTCCCCTTATGTCCACACTCTCAAAGGACGTTACGGTCTGTTTGCCTAAAACACGACACTTTCATCCCTTATTTAGAACCACTCAACTCAAAGAATGTGAAGTGGCTCAATTGCGAGAGCCCTTCTACGAGGCATTTGAAAGCGATTCTATCATGTATGCTCCCTTAGATAGCGATACACTTAAACGTGTCTTAAATGACGAAAAACTGGTCTCTGCGGCCTTTGTGACACCTTATCCGCCCGGGGTGCCCATTCTTGTCCCCGGACAAATTGTCTCGTATGAAGTTATTTTGTATTTACAAAGCCTCAAAAACAAGGAAATTCATGGCTATCGGCCCTCAGAAGGGCTTAAAATTTTTAGGGCCGACTATTTAATAAACAAGGCTTCTGCCTCATGTTAACGACAGTCACCCAAATCAAAAAATTCTGGAGAACCAACACCCTTCCGCTCTATTTTGTGAGCCCGTCTGCTTTCAATTTACTCGGACTCAACACATGGGTCAAAAATGCCTTTTTTATCTGCTATATCAATTCTTTCGATGGTCGGCATCGGCATGTTCGCATTCCCACCCATCAAGACCACCCTGTTTTTGAGCATTTAGAAGACATTAACCACTATTTGCTTTCCCATAAAACAACGTCCGATTGGCTGATTCAAGACAGGCTTCACCTTGATAAAAAAGCGCCTAAAAGCAAGGTGTTTTTTCTGTTTTTTGACCGAAATATAGAAGCCCTCTGCAAAGCATTGCGACTCGACATTTGCTTGCCTTCGTTTAAACAGGTCAAACACTTTGACAGTAAAATTTATACCACACAACTGGGCAATGCGGCAGGCGTACACAGTGTGCCCAATGCACTCGCAAAAATTGACAGTTACGATACCCTGTGTCAGATTGCAAAAAAACACAAACTAGGCAAAAAGTGGGTGCTTCAAACACCTTACGGAGATTCTGGAAAAACGACCTTTTTTATCTCAAATAAAAAAGACTATGATATCTATGCGGATCAGATTGAATCTGAACCTTTGATAAAAGTCATGAAACGCATTCGTTGTGTAAGTGCCGCCATTGAAGGGTGCACTACCTCTTGTGGCACTTTTGTAGGCCCTCTCATGCGCGAACTTATTGGCATTCCTAGCCTTACCCCTTATCAAGGGGGATGGTGTGGCAATGACATCTCGCCGGATGGCTTTTCTTCCGATATTCACACACAAGCCAAGGAACTTACCGTCAAACTTGGGCATGCCCTTTACCAAGAAGGATATCGCGGCTATTTTGAAGTCGATTATTTGCTGGATTGTGACACAGATACCATGTACCTAGGTGAGCTTAATCCAAGGTTTAGCGGGATCAGCGCACTCACCAACTTTGCATTACGCTCGCTTTTGCCCTTGTTTTTATTTCACTTGTTAGAATTCTTTTGCGTGCCTTTTTCTATCAACCCAGAAATTTACAATCAAAAAGTGCTGTCTCGGCTTTCAGTAATGACCTCGGGACAACTCATTTTCAAATACACCCCTTATGACCTTAAAATGGTTATGAAAGCCCCTGTTTCTGGGGTTTATATTCTCAGTGACGAGGGTGAACTGATCCTAAAAAAACAAGGGGTCAATCGACTTCTTGCCTCAGAGCCTCATGAGATTTTTTTATTTCGGATCTTGGCCGAACATGACTATCTTTATCATGGCGCCGATATGGCCATTGTCTTTTTCAATATTCCTTTACTCGATGACACCCAAACCCTCACCCCAACTGCTCAGCGTTGGATTCAGGCAGTTCAAAACACCTTTCAGCTTCGTCATTTAACCGCTGAGGAACAAAATTTAGTGGACCGCTATCGCAACCCTGGTGTTCTTCTGAAAGGAACCCCCTAACATGCCTCTCCTTCAAAAACGCATTCAGTTTATTGACGAAGACATTCCGGGTGAAAAATGGGTTTCTTTTTTCAAGCAACACCACATGGAATATCGTACGTGGTTCTTAAAAGAAGGAGAGCTCAATCGCCCTTCTTTTCTGCAATGCAAAGAGGCTCTGGCACACTTTATGCCCCACTTGGTTCCCATGTGGGAACACTTGGTCGAATTAGCCGGGGGGGGTGATCTTGAAGCCCGGCTTTTGAGTTTATATTGCCCGACGCCCTATGCCTCTGGGTGTTCTCAAGCCGTTTGGACCCGATATAACCCTATTTTAGTTCGCAATTATGATTACGACCCTCATTTATGCGAAGGGCGCATTCTCAAAAGCAACTGGCATGGGACCCGCGTTATTGCCTCTACAGACTGTTTGTGGGGTGTTCTAGACGGCATGAATGAGCATGGACTTATTGTATCTCTCTCTTTTGGAGGCACCACGGATATGGGCGAAGGATTTGGAATTCCTCTTATTCTTCGGTATATCTTAGAATTCTGTCAAACCACAGACCAAGCTACCCAGATTTTATGCCAAATTCCTACTCATATGGCCTATAATATCACTCTCCTCGATGCCCATTATCAGGTTACCACCGTCGAAGTGTCTCCCTCAGGAAAACCCCAGGTCAGCCACCGTCCCTTAGCGGTCAATCATCAAGGCGATTTTGCCCTAACCAACTATGCCATGTTTTCTAAATCTTATGAGCGTAAGCAGGCCATTTTAGACACGTTATTTGACCCCTATATCACCTTAGAATCGTTCATCAATGCCTTCGGATATGCCCCCCTCTGGAGCTCGGACTATGAGTCGGCCTTTGGGACTATCTATACCGCTGTATACAACCCCACGCTTCGGGCTATGGAATATCGATGGCCCTACCATGTCAGGGCCTATCAGTCTTTTGAAGCCTTTGAAGAAAAAGACCTTTGGGTTACATTGTAAGAGTGTGTAAAATAGAAACAAAAAAGGATTTTTCCGATGCCCCTTATACAAACAACCGTTCCCTTACTCGACTTAACCGCCCAATACGAACCCATCAAAGACGATGTCCTCGCTGTTATAAAAGAGGTTTTTGACTCTAAAGTCTTTATTTTAGGGCCTAAAGTTACACAGTTTGAAGCCCAGGCCGCTGCCTATTGTCATGTCAACCATGCTATTGGAGTCTCTTCAGGAACCGATGCCATTTTAATGGCCCTCATGGCTATGGGTATTGGACAAGGCGATGAAGTTATTACAGCACCCTTCACTTTTTTTGCAACTGCCGGATGTATTTCTCGCGTAGGCGCCACCCCTGTCTTTGTAGATATTGATCCTCACACCTTTAATATTGATCCTCACTTAATCGAAGCCTCTATTACGCCTCGCACCAAGGCCATTATGCCTGTCCATCTTTTTGGTCACATGGCCGATATGGACGCTGTGATGGCCATCGCAAAAAAACATGGGCTTTATGTCATTGAAGATGCCTCACAAGCGATTGGATCGCACTATACCAACTCTAAAGGTGAGGTTAAATGGGCAGGTTCTGTCGGTGATGTCGGGTGTTTTTCGTTCTTCCCCTCTAAAAACCTCGGGGGTATTGGGGATGGCGGCATGATTACGACCCAGAATTCTCATTTGGCAGACACCCTTATAAAACTCAGGAATCACGGGGCACAAGAGCGTTATTTCCATGAAATGGTCGGCGGAAATTTTAGACTCGATGCCATTCAAGCTGCCGTGTTAAGTGTCAAGCTGCCCACGTTAGAGGAGCAACATCGGCTTCGACAAAAAAATGGGGCTTACTACAACGAGCATCTCCACTCACTTGTCACGATTCCCTTTGTTAAACCCGGATTTCGCATGATTTACAATCAATATACCCTTCGCACCCCAAAGAGGGATGCCCTTCATGCATGGCTGGATCAACGTCAAATCGGTAACGCTATCTACTATCCCCTTCCACTGCATCTGCAAAAATGTTTTGCCCATTTAGGCTATGAGGCTGGCGACTTTCCTGAATCAGAAAAAGCCGCTTTGGAAGTGCTTTCTATTCCCATTTATTCAGAATTAAATACAGAACAAAAACAGGCGGTTGTTGAGGCCATAAAAGCGTTTTTTAACTAAGAAGGGTTGTCCTCTGGAAGCGTGGCAATGGGCCCGCGACGGTTTTAAAGCCACAAACGTTGGGTAGCCATTTTTACCCACTTAAGCCATCCTTTATTTCCCATCACTAGATTGCAGCTCTTCGCTTTTTTATGATCCTTTTGATCAATTAAGACAGCCACAATATCAACTACCGAAAAAAAACCAAGTTTGTTTTTCCCCATTGTAAAGTCAACGGACTAGCCCCCTCCCACAAACTGTACAATCTCTAGCCTATCCCCATCCGAAAGACACAGGTCTTTAAATTGGGGATAGCGATAGAGCGTGTCATTAAGTTCGACTACGACACTTTGGGCCTCAATAGAAAGGCTTCTTAGAAGCAAAAGCAGAGGGATATCTGCCTCAATGGTAAGGGGCTGACCGTTGCACAAAAGCTGCATGTACGTTATTTGACATGGCGCATAGTCAGCGCCATTTAATGCAAAACCTGCATCCTAGGAATAGGCCAAATGGTAATGACGGCTTTTCCCAAAATATCTTTTCTGGAAACCACCCCCCAATACCGAGAATCATACGAATTTCCCCGATTATCGCCCATCATAAAATAGCTGTCTGCAGGAATTTTTTTAGGGCCATAAAAAGTATCATCATTTTGAATATTGATTCCTGGAAATACTTCTAGTGTGCCATTAATATAAATCTCACCGTGTCTTACTTCAATCGTGTCATTGGGAAGGGCTACGCAACGTTTTACATATTGCACCCCGTCATTAAAAGGGGAATTAAATACGACAATATCGCCCCGATGCGGAGGCCCAAACCGATATATAAATTTATTCACAAAGAGACGATCGCCTATTTGAAGGGTGGGAATCATGGACCCAGAAGGCACCTTTGAAGTTTGAAGTACAAAATGACGAAAAACCAAGGCCATGCACAAAGCCACCACAATGACTTCTACCGTATCCACTATGTGAAAGTGAAGGGTGTTCTTTACTTTCAAGTCGGCTTTAAATTGCTCCCATTGATTTTGTTTATTTCGAATAAAAGTTAACATAAATATGGTTTTATCACAGCCATCAGGCTTTCGTAAAGGGCCTTGCAAAACATGGACACCCTTGCTATACTTTTCTTTTTCATCGCGGGGTGGAGCAGAGGTAGCTTGTCGGGCTCATAACCCGAAGGTCAGAGGTTCGATTCCTCTCCCCGCTACCAAATTTATAGTTTAAAAAAAGCCTGCAGGAATGTGGGCTTTTTTGTTTTTAGCTGTCTTTAAACTATAGTCTTAGACTGTAATGGGCCAGTGACAGGTTTAAAACCACAGACGTCGGGTAGCCATTTTTACCCACTTAAGCTATCCTTTTTATACCTCTATGAAAAAGAACGAACTCATCCGTTTTGACTGGGCCATTAAAAATATCCTTCGCAACAAGGCCAATTTTCCTGTCTTAGAAGGCTTTCTGTCTGAGCTTTTACACACCGATGTTAAAATCAACTCTTTGCTGGAAAGTGAATCCAACCAAAGGTTTGAAGAAGATAAAGGCAATCGGGTAGATATCTTGGCCGAACTCACCGGCAATAAAAAAGTCATCATCGAAGTCCAATGTTTTAGCGAATGGGAGTTTATAACCCGAATAGTTTCTGGGGTAGCCAAGGTCGTCATTGATCATCTGCACTCTGAAGACCCTTATGGAAAGATTCAGCGGGTGATCTCGGTACATATTGTCTATTTTGATCTTGGGGAAGGTCAGGATTATATCTATCACGGAACCACCCAATTTAAAGGCATTCACAAGAACGATATCTTGCAGCTTTCTCCCAAGGAAAAAGAAAAGTATCCCGATCATATTGATACCATTGCCTCGATTTTTCCAGAATATTTTATCCTAAAACTCGATCAATTTGATTTGAAGATCAAAGACACTTTGGATGAATGGATGTATACCCTCAAGCAATTGGAAGTCAGACCTGAATTTACGGCAAAGGGCATACAAGAGGCCGGTCAAAAACTTGAACCTTTTAGGCTTTCAGAAGACGAGCGTCTAAGCTATGAGTGCCACATTAAAAACAACCGTATTTCAAACAGTGTCTTGGAAACCTACTTTTCTGACGGGCGTTTTGAGGGTAAGGCAGAAGGGTTTGCAAAAGGGTTTGCAAAAGAGTTTAAAAAGTGGAAGTCGGAAGCCCAATCTCACTGGGTAAAAGCCAAGCATCAAGCCCGTACTCCGATTGAAGAACTCTCACGCATTACGGGTTTAACCATCGACCAGATTCAGGCTATTTTAGGTTCTTAATCTATCTCTTATCGAGCTAATAAAAAAATTTGAAACAAAGGTAGGCCCCTGTTTTAAATTACCTAAATAGGGTGTATCTTTATTCTTTGATGCCCCCTCAAGCCCTTGTATTATTTTCTGGCGGACAAGACAGTACCACCTGTTTAGCCCAGGCTTTGGCTGATTATCCCGGTCAGGTTGAAGCTGTTGGATTTAACTATGGCCAGCTGCATCATATTGAGCTTGATCAGGCTGCTTTTCTTGCTCAAAAAGCAGGGGTTCCTTTTCACGTGGTGGACTTGCGTTTTTTAAGTGCTATTACCTCGAATGCATTGATGGATGCCTCGATTAAAATAGAGTCTTTACCTGGGCAATTGCCTTCGACATTTGTCGAGGGTCGAAATGTGTTTTTTTTGAGTACAGCGGCCGTTATTGCCAAGCAAAAGGGTATTCGTTTTTTGTATACGGGTGTATGCGAGACCGATTATTCAGGATACCCGGATTGTCGGGAAAATTTTATTCGTTCAATCGAGCATACATTAAGCTTGGCGATGGATTATCCTTTTACAGTTGTGACCCCTTTAATGCGGCTGACAAAGGCTGAAACGGTGGTCTTCATGCAAAAACTAGGAAAATTGGACTGGTATGCACATACGCATACCTGTTACAAAGGAATGCGTCCGGCATGTGGCCAGTGTCCCGCATGTGTGTTGCGTCTAAAAGGGTTCCGTGAGGCCGGAATTGCTGACCCACTTGCCTATATGGGATGACAAATGATGAAGAGTGCGCTAGGATTAACGCTTGCCCAGAACCCTGTTTAAGGAGAATATAACCCAATGGATTTAAAAGAAATTAAACGTGTCATTCAGATGGTAGAAGAAGCTCAAATTTCTCATTTAAGTTTGGAGATGGACGGCATTAAAATTGAGGTTAAAAAAGAATTGGCCTCTGCAAACGGCGTCACACATCATGTTATGCTGCCACAACATCACGTCGCACCTCATATACCTCAACCCGAAACCCCTTTGCCTTCTCAGCCTGCGCTGCCAGCAATTCCTAAGGCCGATGAAAATTGCGTGGCCATTAAATCTCAAATGGTAGGCACCTTTTATGACACCCCTAAGCCTGGTTCCCCTCCGTTTGTGAAGGTGGGCGATTCTATTAAAACAGGGCAAGTCCTGTGTATTATTGAAGCTATGAAATTATTTAATGAAATTGAGTCTGAGCGTGCTGGGGTTATTGAAAAAGTGTGTGTCGAGAACGGTTCCCCCGTAGAGTTTGGACAGGATCTGTTTATTCTTCGCATTTCCTAAGTGAAACGCTGGGCCTTACATCCTCAAAACCCGCATATTAGTGAAAAGCTAGGGGCCATGTTAGGGGTGTCTGCCTTGATTGGGCAGCTGCTTCTGAATCGAAATATTCGGTCTTTAGAAGACGCCCAGGTATTTTTGGCCACACCCTCCCCTTCTCATCAATTTCAAGACGATATCTTAGTCAAAGCCTGTGCACTTCTTGAAAACTGCCTTATCGAAAAGAAAAAAATTCTTCTCTATGGCGATTATGATGTAGATGGTATGACCTCAACCTCGGTGATGCTTTTGGCTTTACGCCAGGTGGGCGCCCTGGTCGACTATTATATTCCCTATCGGTTCACAGAGGGCTATGGCTTAAACGCATCTGTGCTAAACACCCTCACGGATCGCCATATTTCGTTACTCATCACCCTCGATTGCGGCATTACCAACAAAGACGATATTGACCTCATTAAGGCTGCCGGCATTCAGGTAATGATCCTTGATCACCATACCCTTCCCGATGTGCTTCCTCAAGCCGATGTGATATTAAATCCTCAGTTTTTTGAGTCTGGGCATCCGCTAAACCCGCTATGCACAGTGGGCATTGCCTATAAGCTTATCGACTATTATTTTCAGCACTATCACTCAAACTTCTCTGCCGCCCCCTTTTTGGATTTAGTCGCCTTAGGAACCATTGCTGACGTGGCTTCATTGACAGGTGAAAACCGATCGATGACTTTTTGGGGAATGCGGGCATTGTCAAAAAGAATGAGGCCAGGCATTGACCAACTTTTGTCCGAGGCTAATTTCAAAAATACCTTTCTAACCCCCAGAGACATTGGGTTTACACTGGCACCCAGACTCAATGCAGCAGGACGCATGTCCCACGCAAAATGGGGAGTGGAATTACTGACAGCCCCCGATGCCCAAAGCGCCTCTCTGATTGCTCAAAAACTGCAACATCTCAACGAGCAACGCCAAGGGGTCGGCCAAGCCATTTTCTCTGAAGCCAAAGAAGCGGCAAAAGAGATGCCCCATCGTGTCATTACTCTGGCAAAACAGGGCTGGCATGCAGGGATTATCGGCATTATATGTTCGCGATTGACCGAGGCTTTTTTACGCCCCGCAGTTCTCATTGCTATCGACGACGGCATAGGTCGCGGATCTGCACGCAGCTTTGGATCGGTCAATATCTATGCGATTTTGAAGGAATGCAGCCACTTTTTCGAGTCGTTTGGCGGACATAAACAGGCCGCAGGCTTTAGTATTTTGCCTGAAAATATTCCTGAGTTTCAATCGGCCTTAATCAAGGTGGCACAGCAGGCCATTGATCCACAAGATTTGATTCCTATTTTGACTATCGATGCCCCCTTGTCTCCCGATCAAATGACTTTAGAACTTTTTAAAGAAGTGGAAAAATGCGGACCTTTTGGGCAGGGAAATCCGGCCCCTATTTTTTACACATCTGAGCTTAAGCCCTTGGATTTTAGAACGGTAGGAGATGGATCCCATTTAAAGGTGCGATTTACAGATGCCACGGGCAAACGTATCATAGATGCTATCGGTTTTGGACTGGGACACCAGCTCGAAGCCCTTTATAAAGACGACCTTGAATTGGCCTTTCATTTGGATTCCAATACTTGGGGCGGCAAAACAACCTTGCAACTTAGTTTGGTGGATATTAAATGAAAACAACCCAATCGATTGAAGACTTACTCAAAAAAGTCGGAACCTATCTTCCACAAACCGATCTTCCTTTGATTGAAGAAGCCTATTTATTTTCAAAAAAAGCCCACGAAGGTCAGGTCAGAAGTTCGGGTGAGGAATACATTATTCACCCTGTTGAGGTTGCCTATATTTTAGCTGAACTTGAGCAAGACACCTCAACCATCATTGCAGGGCTTTTACACGATATTGTTGAGGATACCGACATTCCGGCCGAGACTCTAAGCTCAACATTTGGGGACAATGTGTATCGGTTGGTAGATGGTGTTACTAAGCTTGGGAAAATTTACTTCGATTCTCAGGAAGAAGAGCAAGCCGAAAATTTCAGAAAAATGTTTATTGCGATGGCCAAGGACATTCGGGTCGTTATTATTAAATTGGCCGACCGCTTACACAATATGCGCACCCTGAAACATCAGCCTCAAGATAAACGTCTTTCAAAAGCCAAAGAAACCCGAGATATTTTTGCCCCTCTCGCCCACCGGTTGGGGATGTGGTGGGTCAAATGGGAATTGGAAGACTTGTGTTTTTATTATTTACAGTATGACGAATTTCAGGAAATCAAAAAATTAGTGGCCTCAAAACGTGAAGAACGAGAGACCTATGTCGAGAAATTTATTGGCCATATCCAAACACTTCTAGATGAAAATCATCTTCAAGCCAAGGTCTTTGGCCGCCCCAAGCATTTTTATAGCATTTACAAAAAACTCGTTTCTCAAAATCTCAATTTCGATGAACTTTATGACACCTTGGGCATTCGGGTGATTTTAAGCACATTGAGAGAATGTTATGAGGTTTTAGGAATTGTTCATGCCTCTTTTAAGCCTATTAATGGCCGATTTAAAGATTATATTGCCATGCCAAAATCAAATTTATATCAATCCTTGCATACCACTGTCATTGGGCCCGAAGGCAAACCTGTAGAGGTCCAAATTCGCACATCCGAAATGCATCAGGTAGCCGAATATGGCATTGCTGCCCATTGGCGCTATAAAGAAGGTTCTCAAAATCGAAAATTCGACGCCGATTTCTCTTGGTTAAGGCAGATTTTAGACACTGAACAAGAAAAATCAGCCGCCAAGGAATTTTTGCAAAATCTGAAAGTCGACTTATTTATTGAAGAAGTCTTTGCTTTTACACCCAAGGGTTCTGTTCACGTATTGCCCAAGGGTGCCACCCCCATTGACTTTGCCTATCGCATTCATACTGAAATTGGCCATTGTTGTGTCGGAGCCAAAATCAACGGACACATAGTACCCCTGCATTATGTATTGCAAAGTGGGGATCGGGTTGAGATTTTAACCTCAAAAAAAGCAAATCCAAATATCGATTGGCTTAACTTTGCTCACACCGGTCAGGCTAAAAGCAAAATCAAACAATGGTATAAAAAGCAGCATGCTGAAGAAAATATCCGCAAAGGAAAATTAAAATTTGACAAACTTTTATTGGTCTCTGGCTATGTTCCCAAAGAAATATTAACCAAGGAAACCATTGAAAAATTGCTTCACTTTTTAAAACTACCCTCCCTTGACGAGCTTTACTTGCTGATTTCTCAAGGCGAATTGTCTGGACATGAGGCCGTGCATTTTTTCAATGAACTCACCCACAAAGAAACCGAGGCTCCAGACCCCAAAACAACGTCGAGAAAAAAATCGACTTCAACCTCTCAAGATGTCTTGGTTTTAGGGGAATCGAACGTGATGTCCAACCTTGCCAAATGCTGCAGCCCCCTTCCTGGAGACCCTATTTTAGGCTATATTACCCTTGGATTTGGGGTGTCTATTCATCGCAGTGATTGTGCTCAAATATTGCATTTGGATGAAAGCCACAAAGCGCGTTTGGTCAGTGCGGAATGGGCCCTCACAAATAAACAAAAATTATTTTCAGCCGCCCTTTGGGTGGAAGCCTTTGACCGCATTGGCATTTTGAAAGATATTCTCAATACCATTTCAGAAATTAAAACCAATATTATTGAGGTTAAAACCAAGTCCTCGGTTAAAAATGCCTCTATGCGAGCCACCATTGTGATTGAAACCAGTAACATTCGGCATCTTAATACCGTGCGTCAAGCCATTGCTCAAATTCCCGATGTTTTATCGGTTAGGCGTGGTAAAGACTTGTGATGCAACTTGTTTTGGCCACCAACAACCCACACAAAATCGAAGAGCTCAAAACCCTTTTAAAAGGTTCCCCTTTTGAGGTTGTTGGGTATTCAGAGATTTTTTCCGATCCCATTCATCCTGTTGAAGACGGAACCACCTTTCAAGAAAATGCTCTGAAGAAGGCATCTGCCTTCCCTGTTCACCCCAGACGTGTCTATTTGGCCGATGACTCAGGCTTAGAGGTTGCTGCCCTACATGGACAGCCCGGAATATTTTCTGCTCGCTATGGGGGCGAAAATGCCAGTGGGGAAGAAAGATGTCGATTGTTATTGGCCGAGATGCGCCATCAGCCCGACAGACGGGCCCGGTTTGTCTGTGTGGTTGCGATTTTATTCCCAGATGGACAGAAGGAAACGGTTGAGGGCATTGTCAACGGAACCCTCACATCGACTCTGTCTGGGACTAAAGGGTTTGGATATGACCCCATTTTTATTCCAGAAGGCTACTCACAGACGTTTGCTCAATTAGGCTCTGAGATTAAAAACAAGTTAAGTCATCGCGCCCGGGCTCTGCGCTTAGCAAAAACGATTATTGAAAACAAAAAAACATCTCCGATTGCCCAAGCGTATCAAAACATATAGCCCATCCCAAGTGCCCATCGATTGGTATCAGGGTTATCATTAAATTTTTGATAGTCCGCCTTAAAAACAACATCATATCGGGGTTTGAATGACATCCCTACCGTAAGGACATGATCGGCATTTTCCAAGTCGGAGGTGAACCCATTGGGAAGCCTTGCTTGGGTGTTATAGGTTTCGAAGCGGGCAAAGGGAGTCAAAGACATGTCGCCTTCTTGCCACAGGGTGTAAGCGCCTTGTACAAGCCACCCATAAAATTCGCTAGGAACATAGGGCCGGCTGGAGGTGGGATTTGCAAGATTGTAAGTTTTAAGGACAGCATCAATGGCATCGGTATCGCTGATCGTTCCATTGGCATAGAGGGCCTGAAAATCCCATCCGTTTTTTTGCCATCGGGTATGAATATCCCAAAGGGTAATGTGTCCGGTAATGCCTGAGAAATCAGGGTTTGTAGAATCGGCTTTAAAATCCGCATTGCCATGAAAAGCATTGCCCATAAACAGGGCACTTCCAAGGGTAAACCCAGATTCTTTATAGGCGAGTGCCCCATAGTAAGACAGGTCGCGGGCTTTGGCGAATTGAAGCTCTTGATGGCTTGCTTTTAATGGGGCCGAGGCATCGTCAAATTTTGCCAAGTCAAACCCGGTAGTAATGCCCACATTCCAGATAAATCCGGTCTCTGTTGTACCGGAAAGCTCTAGGCCGCCCTCGCGCCATGTACTGGGGATAATTCTGGTTTCAATTTCATTGCGTTCTACCCCATAAAAAGTAGGGGGCTCATGGGAGGGATTAATAAACCCAAAAGGGATCAAAAACAATCCTGTTTTTAGAGCCAGTCCAGACGAGATCTGATACGTCAAAAAAGCCTGTTCAATTTCACTTTCACCCTGATCGGACTGGCTAACGATGGCATGCTCCCATTCAAGTTCGCTATTAAAGCTGATTTGTTCATTAAATCGATGGCCTAAAAAAAGAACAAACCGCTTCAAATCAGCTTGCGTTCGATCGTCCTTTGTTAGGTAACGCGTATAGCTCATTTCACCATATCCGCCTATCGACGTATCTGTCGAAGCGGGGGCGGCTGTTCGGGTCAATTTCTGCAGCAAATCAGCTTGGACATTTAGCTGGGTTTTGAGTTCTTGAATGTGGCGCGCCCATTCGGCCTCATCCGCAGAAAGAGACATCCCCAACAGGATAAATGCCGTTGTGGTCGCAACAAGACGGGTAAATAGGTTCATCAAAAAAATCCTTTGTAAACTTAATAAAACTATATTGATACTAATACTCAGTCTCAATACGAATTTAATTTACAGTCTTAGATAGTCGGCTGTCAAACCTTTTTTCTTCCCATCCAAATATGCCACGCAAGCAGGGCTGGAAAACAAATACCGATGATACAGTGAGCCCAAACAGTGAGGCTTCTGAGGGTTTCCCCGCCAAAGTAATAAAGACCATAGCCACTTAGGGCAAGCAGCAAATAGGCGGCAGTTATGAGGCTGCCTGGAAGGCGATTTTGACGCTTTTTCCACCCGATTTGCAGATGACTTGGAATCAGCCATCCAAAAACAATCAGGCTTCCCATGGCGGCGCCGCCGTGAGTTTTGAGCAGCCAAACAGCCATTTCTGAAGCACCTGAATAACGGGATAAATCGACACATTGAATCAAGAGCCAAAATAGCCCCGAAAGAAAAAGGCCTACAAAGATCACATAAAAAAGTGATTTCAGTGGGGTATTTAAGCGTGTTTTGTTTTTCATTCAGTTACTTTTATAGGCGCGTCATAAAGGCAATCGCGTTGAACTGTTTTAATATAGAATGAGACCCGTCTTGAAGTACAGTCACAATTTTTGTGAGGGCATCTGCAACCATGCAGGTTTCGGACAAAACACTCACACTTAGGGTGTCTGAAACAGGTTTTCGACTGAGGCCATCCAAGTGGAGACACCCCGCTAACCCTTCCCTTTTTTGTGAGAGATTAGAGGTGGCCAAAGCCTTTTTTTTAGGGTCGTAAGGAAGGGGCCCTTGATGATACTGATGAGGGGCAAGTCGCACCCAAATGTCGGGGTCTTTATATCCAAAGTAACGAAGATCCCCACCTGCATTGACCAGGCCACTGTTTAACCCAAAGCCTTCTAACACTTCTATAGCCTGATCTACAGCAAACCCCTTCGCAATGCCTCCTAAATCAACCACTAGGGGCACGTGATAATGAACTCTCCCCCCCTCTAGTAATGTGATGTCTTGTCCGGTTCCTGTCCCTCGATGAGGAAGATGCTGTGGCAATTCCCCATAGTCCACCAGTTCAGACCCAATAGACACATCAAACACGCCTCCGGAAACTTTAAACAAGTTCTGCGAAAATTTTAAAACTGAGTATAAATTATGGCTGACATGAATAGGGGCTAGATGGCCATAAGCGTTTAGTAAAGAAAGTTCACTATCGGGGGCATGAAAGCTCATCTCTCTTTCCACCCTAGAAACAGCGTCAAAAGCAGCCTGAACAGCCTCACATGCCCGTGTCTCATCGGCATGAGACCCTTTGATTTCAACAAAAGTGCCCAAAAGGGGGCGACACCGAGAAACGTTAATGAGGTTTGAGTATGAGCTCATAAAAAGAAAGCAATCGTTTGACACCTTGTGTGACATGACGACTCGACAGTGTGGCGCCACTGATGTTTTGAATATCTTGATTGAGCTTGAGTTTGGCCCCGTGTTTTTTGCCAAAAAACTGACTTTGCCATTTTTTTTGTCGAATCTCAGAACCAAAAGTTTCCTTGTATTCTAAAATTTCTATCTGTCGAATGCTGCCCTCTTTTTCCAAAGCTAACACCCATTGAATAGCCTCATGTTTACCCAAGACAGAATCTAAAATAACCCAGCCTAAAAATGCAGATCCATGATACGCTGCCCATACTTTTTGCTCGTGAAAGCGTACAGGTATCCCTGAATCTTTTTCAATCAAAGCCATTTGGTCACGGGTAAGTTCAACAGGGGTAGCTATCCATTGGGTCGCGGTGGGAAAGCATGCCCTTTGAGCCTGCTCAAGGGTAAGATATTGAACAGAAAAACAAGCCGTCGCACTTGCAATGACAACAATAGGGGTTAGCCAATAAAGCGATTTGTCAAACATGGTAATGAAGGTAGTATAATAGCAGCGATACAGCAGGTCCATCCATCTTTACCTTTGGCAGTTGTATAGGTGAGTATTATCAGAATAAACACATGACTTTAAATATCTCGAAACAATCTGGCTATTTAGCCCGATATTATGACGGGCTTTGCCGCCAATTTTCTCGTTCGTATAAGACAGTGGGCTGGTATTCTTATAAAACCCAAGAGGCCAGATTTAATATTGCCTCCCAAATAGCGGACTGGAACGGCCAGTCTATTCTCGACATTGGCTGTGGGCTGGGAGATCTGTGGGGCTATTTAAAAGAAAACGGCATTGCCGCACACTATTCAGGGATAGATATTAGTCAAAAAATGATAGCGCTATCCCAAGCACACTTTCCAGAGGTATCGTTTAGAGTCCAAGACCTTTTTGATCGGCACTTTCAAGAAAAATATGACTATTGCTTTGCCTCGGGACCCTTTAATCACAGACTTAATGTATCCCAAAACATTTATATTCAAGAAGCCATCTCCCGAATGGTCGAGATCAGCACAAAAGGGGTTGTGTTTAACGTGTTGTCTGACAAAACCCCTTTCAAAAAACGCCAAGACCATGAGTTTTTCTATTATAATGCCCAAGAATTAGCTGTATTTAGCCAAACTTTGGTCTCAAGAGTAGTGGTCAAAGAAAATTATTTACCCAATGATGTGACGCTTTTTTTATACAAGTAAGGTATACTTGAAAAAATGGCTATTCCTGAAGGTAAAATCTTTACATTTGAACCGGAGTCCAGCATTCGATCAGACTTTCTAGAAGTTTTTCCCTATGAGGGGGAACCCCAATTTATTGTCTATAAAACCCGTGAATTTTCTTGTGTATGTCCGTTTTCAGGGCTTCCTGATTATGGCGAACTTAGCATCGAACACATTCCCCATCAACACTGCGTAGAGCTTAAATCATTCAAATATTATCTCACCTCTTTTCGAAATGTAGGCATCTATCAAGAACCCGTGACCCATCGTATTTTTAAAGATATTTACGCATTATTGAACCCCCAATATTTGAAAGTGACCACTCTTTACAACACCCGCGGGGGAATCGATGCGACATGTTCGATTGAGAAGGGTGTACGTTGTCGGTCAGGGTCCTCGTCGGCATGAAGGGCAGCTTCATGCATCAATCCCCGAATGGCAAAATGGGCCATAAGTAACCCGTAAAATTCTTGCTTAACAAGATTTGGAGATTTACTAAAGCACATTTTCCATCCCATAGATCAACCCTTGAATACTCTGCACTTTTTTAATACATAACACAACGCCAGGCATAAACGACTCGCGAGAAATGGTGTCGTGTCTGAGCGTGAAAGTTTGCCCTAGTCCACCAAAAATAACTTCTTGATGGGCGACATATCCGGGTAATCGTACCGAGTGAATGGGAATGCGATGCTTTGAACCACCGCGTGCCCCTTTGATAAGTTCTTGTTCATCTAATGCATGTTCGTTGATATGAGGATTGGCATGATAGATCAGCTCTGCGGTTTTGAGGGCTGTGCCAGAGGGGGCGTCGGCCTTTCTGTCATGGTGAAATTCGATAATTTCAACTCTGGGCATGTATTTTGAAGCTTCCGCTGCATATTTCATCATTAAAATAGCCCCAATGGCAAAATTAGGACAGACCAAGACCCCTTGTTTTTTTTCTTTGGCAAGAAGATCGAGATCGTGAAGGTCCGAAGCCGTGAGACCGGTAGTACCAATCACCGCAGAACATCCCTGGGTAAGAATGGCCACCGTATTTTCTTTGACGCAACTTGGATGTGTAAAATCGACCACCACTTGAGGATGGGTCTCTTTGAGCCTCTCGAGCAAAGGATCTTTTCGATTCCCCCAACCCACAAGATGAAGCTCGGGATCGTTTTGAACAGCTTTGAGGGTTTCTGAACCCATTTTTCCTGAACCACCATTCACATAAACATGAACCATTGAGAGCCTCCTTATATAATGAAGGATAAAGATAAAAAAACATACAAATTCTATAGTACCAGGAACAAGATTAAATCTCCTGAATTTTTTTCAATTTTATTTCGATAACAGAGATGTGATAAGACTCGTTTATAAAACAATAAGTTTACATACGACGCCTCATTTATGGACCAGAGCACGCTCATTGGGAAGCCATGTTGTACTTTCTCCAGAATGTCTAGCCGGATTTAACCATCAGGGGTCATTAGACAATGTAGCACCTGAACAGGCGCATGCAAAAGTGGCTGCACTCTTAGGTTCCGATGAGTTAAAAGCACGATTTAATCAACACGTTTTATCTTTAGTAGATTTAATAAGGATAGAGGACCCTTCGAAGAGATTTGAGAGGGGGGCTCACATCAGTCAAGGGGCACAGGGATGCGTGTGTCACTGCTGTTTTGACGCAAAGCCCTATGTGGTAAAAAGTGTCAATCAAGAAGGTGTTCACGCTTTAAAGAATGAAGCCGCATTTTTGATGCAGCTTTTAAAACAGTATCCGACTGAATACTGGTATCCCCACCCCCAAGCTTTTTTTGAAGACAGCGATGGCAACGGTTTTTTAGTGATGGATAATCTAGGGATGTGCTTATCGGCTGCAATAAAAACAAAAATACCCCTAGAATTGGGAGACATCTCAAGACAGCTTCTAGATATTTTGAAAAAAATACACGAATGTCACATTATTCACGGAGATATTAAGCCTGATAATTTATTTTTAGATACAGAAGGGGTGCTTAAAGTGGGAGATTTTGGACTGTCTCTGAATAAGAAATTTAGCCCAGGCTTTGCTTACTATGGCACTTTGCTGCAGAGAGATTCTGCAGATGACAAAGAGCCTGTTCCAGAATGGCTTGCTCAAGAGTTAGCCGATGCGGATATCCTGAGTCTTCCGGGTAGCGATAGTCCAAAGGGATCAGGTGGAAATAGGTTTCCCGTAGGCACTGCAAATTTTCTTTCTCCAACCTTTGTAGATGGAGCTGAAATGAAATTCACTAATCCTGGGGCGGATCGTTTTGGAGCAGGATGTGTTTTATATGCGCTTCAGTATGGCAAAACAAAGCTCTTAGCTATCTATGGGATTAAAGCTCCAACAGAAGAAACCGCTTATCTTCTTGCAATGAAGAACGGGTTTGTCTCTGCCTATCAGAGCGTTTCCGAAGAAAAATACGGTTGTAAAGAATTTCCCAATTCGGTACAGGGACTGCTTCAAATTTGGGAAAAAGCCTCTTGTAAAGACAAAACCCTTAGCCCTATGGACTTTTTTTCCCACGCGATGGTTCATCCAGACACACGTTTTTTGAGTGTTCCGGACTACACCACGCTTCTGACTGAACTTATTCTGGTTTAACCACAATATTGAGCAGCTTTTTAGGAACAAAGATTTTTTTAATGATAGTATGCTTCTCTAAAAATTTCTGAACTTTTTCGGACTCTAAAGCTGCCTTTTCAAGAGTCTCTTGGGTAATTTCTGCGGATACCTCTAGAGAGTCACGAATTTTTCCATTCACCTGGATCACCATCGTAATCACATCATCCACTGTTAAGGCGGGGTCAAAGATAGGCCAAGTGGCCTTATGGACGCTGGATTTATACCCAAAACAATTCCACAATTCTTCGCTAATAAACGGTGCAAAAGGGGCTAAGAGCAGCACAAGGGTTTCTACTCCCTGTTGGGTAGTGCCGTTCATATACATAAAATTAACCAGCTCCATCAATTTACTGATAGCGGTGTTATAGCTAAATGACCCAATGTCTTGAGTGACTTTTTGAATGGTTTTATGAAGCTGTTTTTGAAGCTCACGTTCTTTATTGGGCTGCAGTGCATACTTGTCCCGATGCTCGGTGCATAACCGAAACACACGTCCTAAAAACCTAAAAGATCCTTCCACGCCCGTATCTGACCATTCAAGGTCTCTTTCTACAGGTGCTCCAAATAAAATAAACAAACGGGCAGTGTCCGCCCCATAGGCGTTAATAATGACACTGGGGTCTACTGTATTTCCCAAAGATTTGGACATTTTAGCCCCGTCCTTAATGACCATACCCTGGGTAAGAAGGCGTTGAAAGGGTTCCTCGACGTCGTGAAGGCCCAAGTCTCGCAACGCCCGAGTAAAAAAGCGTGCATACAATAAGTGCAGAACCGCATGCTCAACCCCACCGATGTATTGATCGACAGGTAACCACGCATTGGCTTCGTTTTTTGAAAAGGGCTGAGTGGCATCGCTAGGCGAACAATAACGCAAAAAATACCAGGACGAATCGACAAAGGTATCCATAGTGTCGGTTTCACGCCGGGCGCCTTTGCCACAGGTGGGGCAAAGGGTGTGGGTGAAAGCTGCAGAGTGGTCCAGAGGGTTCCCTTCCCACTTAAATTCAACATCTTTAGGTAGTTCGATAGGTAACTGCGACTCGGGCACAGGAACCGGACCACAGGCCTCACAGTATACAATGGGAATAGGCGTACCCCAATAGCGTTGTCGCGACAACAACCAGTCTCGCAATCTAAATTGCACATGTTTCTTTCCAAACCCTTTTTTTTCAATATCCAAAGCAATCAGGGCTTTAAACTCAAGGCTAGACATCCCTGTGTATGAATCGGAATTAATGATCACGCCCGGTTGGGTATAAGCTTCATCGCCGCCCCCCCCTTCAATGACAATTTTCATGGGCAAATTGTACATTTTTGCGAACTCAAAATCGCGGGCATCATGGGCAGGCACCGCCATTACCGCCCCTTGTGCATAATCCATCAAAACATAGTCGGAAATCCAAATCGGAACAGCCTCATTTGTAAAAGGGCTCACGGCATATTGGCCAATAAACATGCCTTCTTTTTTTTGTTTGGCATCCGTACGGTCAATTTTGGTTTTTTGTTTGGCTTTTTTAATATAGGCCAGCGCATCAGATTCATAGGGAGTGTCTTTGACCCATTCTAAAACCTTAGGGTGTTCAGGGGCTAAAACCATATAGGTAATGCCATAAACGGTGTCCGGGCGGGTGGTAAAAATAGTGAGGGTTTCAGGTTTATTTTGAACCTGAAAATAAATCTGAACCCCTTCAGACCGGCCAATCCAGTTTTCTTGCATTAAACGCACTTTTTCAGGCCATCCTGACAGCATGTCCAGGCCTTTTAATAGATCGTCCGCATAGTGTGTAATTTTGAAAAACCACTGTTCTAATTCTTTGGAAGTCACCATGGTTTTGCAACGCCAACATTTTCCGTCTTCGACTTGTTCGTTGGCTAGCACCGTTTGGCAGGGGGTACACCAATTTACGGGGGCTTTTTTCTTATAAGCGAGGCCTTTTTTATAAAGCTGTAAAAACAGCCATTGATTCCATCGATAATAGGTCGGAAGGCAGGTGACCACTTCTTTTTCCCAATCATAGCTAAATCCGAGGCGAACTTGTTGCGCTTTCATTTCTTCAATCTTGGCTAAAGTCCAGGTTTCAGGATGAATATGATGAGCTTTAGCGGCGTTTTCTGCCGGCAAACCTAACGAGTCGTATCCCATCGGATGCAACACCTGGAACCCTTGCATACGCTTAAATCGGGCCAATGTATCGCCTAGGGTATAGTTTCTAACATGGCCCATGTGTAATTTCCCAGAAGGATAAGGGAACATTTCTAATACATAATATTTAGGTTTATCTGAGTGTGCCTGGGTTTTGTTTAGGCCTTCTTTGGCCCATACATGAATCCATTTCTCTTCGTTTTCTAAGGGCCTATAGTCCATCGGTAGATTCCTTTGTTTTACTAAGATGACGTTTCCAATAAAGGTCGTCTCGAATCGGAAAATCAGAGCGTAAGTGACTGCCACGACTTTCGGTTCTAGTGAGGGCAAATTCGGTCATCAAGGTGGCTACTTGCCACATATTTTTAACTTCTAACAGGGTTTCATTCTCACTGTGACTATGTGTGAGCCACTCGAGTTCTTTGAGCCCTTTTTGAGCACATAAAAGTCCCTCCTGATGTCTCAAAATGCCTACGTGTGCCCACATCAACTCACGAATAGACTGTTTAGAGGCCAGCACACGTGCACGTTCAGAATCCGCCAACCCCTGTTCAAAAGAAGCCAACAAAGGCCGAGGCGGCACGGCCAAGTGTGTTTGATGTTCACTCGCATGCCGCGCTGCCCGATGTCCAAATACAAGGCCATCCAACAACGAGTTTGAGGCCAATCGATTGGCTCCATGCAGTCCCAGGCAAGCCACTTCACCGATAGCATACAAAGCGGGAATGGTAGTTAATCCCCATGTGTCGGTCTGAATGCCACCCATAAAATAATGAGCGGCAGGTGCTACAGGGATAAAATCTCGGGTTATGTCGATATTCGCTTCTTTGCATCGTTTATAGATGGTGGGAAAACGTTCTGTGGGATTTTGTTTTACTTTTTCTAAATCTAAATAGACATGGGGAGTTTGTGTTTTGTTCATTTGGTCAAAAATGGCGCGGGCAACGACATCCCGGGGGGCCAACTCAGCCTCGGCATGATAATCGGTCATAAAGCGGTCCCCATGACAGTTGCGTAAAATAGCACCTTCTCCACGAACAGCCTCGCTGATTAAAAACAAAGAAGCTGGATGGGGGTCGCCTAAATACAGGGTAGTCGGATGAAATTGTGTAAATTCCATATCTTGAACAGCACAGCCCGCCTGGTAAGCGAGTGCGATGCCATCTCCAGTTGCGACAGGGGGATTGGTATTGTGTGAAAAAATCTGGCCACAACCGCCTGTAGACAGCACCACGGCCTTCCCTATAAATCGAACGGGTTTTCCCTTGTGCTGCGCGATGCATCCCACACAATGACCCTCGTTAATAAGAAGTTGAGTGAGTGAGGTTTGAGGAAAAAACTGGACTTTATCTTCGCGTAAAATGGTATTGCCCAAGGTTTTTTCAATTTCACGTCCGGTAGCGTCTCCCGCATGCAAAATACGTCGTTTATGATGGGCTGCTTCTTGGGTGAAGTGAAAATGATCGCCTACTTTATCGAACTGTGCGCCTAGCTCAATTAATTCCCGAACCCACTTTGGGCCTTCTTCCACCAAAATACGCACAGCATACTCGTTACACAGGCCATCCCCTGCTAAAAGGGTGTCGTTTAAATGAAATTGTGGAGAGTCATCCGGCTGCATAGCCACTGCAATACCCCCTTGGGCATAGTGCGTGGCACCTTCTTTGAGAATGCTTTTGGTTAAAACGCATGTGCGTCCATAGTCAGATAAAACACGGGCTGCCGTGAGCCCTGCAATGCCACTGCCTACAACAATATAATCATATATCAGCGTTTCCATCTTAGGAATGATAGCTTGAGGTGAAAATAGGTGTAAAGGGGTATCCTATCAGAACCCTATGAGCGGCGAACGTAATTAAGCTAATCGCCGACTCTTTCCGAGGGGTTTGGGCCCTTGAATGACGGCACATGCATCAGGGGCTTCTTCCTTCAAGCAATCGAGAACCGTATATCCAGAGGGATTTGCTTTGGCTAAAACTTCTTCCATATCTTCATCACTAAGCGGCGTCAACAACCTAAGAATGATATCCTCTGAGCATACTCTAATAACACAATGCGCAAAAGAGTCACCTTCTGGGTTATTAGTAAGCAGTAGTTTTTTTAACTGGGGAAGGGTTAGCACTCTTAAGATCTCCGGCAATTGATCACTATGCCGATTTGCTAATACAGCGCAAAGAATATGTCCAGAAATATCTGAGGGTTGACATAAAATGGCCAGTCTTTTATCAGAATAAAGCTTGGCTAATAGTCCGAAAAATGCTTCGACATTATGGAGAATTAATAGGTGTGCAAACGTGTGCGTTGTTTCAGTATTTCCTACATGATTCAAAAAGGGTATCCAGTCGTCTTGAGAAAAATCGGCACAGAGGCGTTGAATCATTCCAACTTGACCCAAAGTTAATAACAGTGTCGCTATACTTTCCGTTCTTGGAGCCTCTGCTAAACTTAAAACAGCCCTTTTATCCTCTTTAATCAGACGCTCTACCTGGCGTTCAAATTCTACCACAGAAGTTCTAACAAGCATTTCATAGTAACCAGGATTTGTTTCTCTCGGAATGTTCTTCATGTGTGAAAGAACCGTTTTCCGATCCTCTTCTCGCAAGCTCTGTAAAATTTCGCTCAATACAGCAGGGTGTTTTTTGGCTAACAGACAAGCAACCCTGCCGTTATTTACATCTGTCAGACTAAGAATATTGACAACGTGAGCGGAATCAAAGGTTGCATGAATATATTTAAGAAATTTTACTAAGCTATCTAGGCTATTTTCTCTGCCTTTTGCCCACTGATTCACCACAGTTTCTCCATTAGACTTCGTCAGCTTGAGAATAGCTAAGGCCTGAGCATATGGGATTTTACACATTAGCCTTCCAAGCAACTCTGAGAAGTGTTTTATCAATCTATCCGCAAGAGACCCTTTGCCAATCCTGGTTTCCATGCTGAGCACTTCTGCTATTTGATGGGGTTCAAGCCGAGTGAGCATATCTTCAATAAGGGGGTTGCCATAATATGCCAAGTAATAAGAGACGGGAAATCCATTAGAGCCCGTTATATTGAGAATTTTTACAAGGACAGAGGGATCCCTATCCTTGATTATGGCTACAAAGAATTTTTGCCAAAATCCTGTCAGTTGATGAGCCAGGGCATAGCCATTATTATTATATGGGCGACTCAGATGTTCGATGAGTTTCTCTGGTGAAAAAGCACACCATTCCTGAAGGATAGGGCTGCCGGTTAGAGTTGTACCATTGAATTCAGAATAATGGGCGGAAACTGTTTTTTTTATAAAAAATCCTCCTATTAAAACACTTAGAAACAGTGATATTTTGGAACAGTCCCACTGTATCAAAATATGTCCAAAGTAAATTTGACATTTTGTCCCCCACTCTTTACAGTGGCACTATGCTCTATTCAAGCCATTTAGGCAATATGTTAAGCCGACTTACAGGGCGGATAGTGTGCCTTCCCCTCCCTATTTTTTTGCGAACATGGGTCCTTACCCGTTTTTCCACTCTTTTTGGAGTCTCTATTCAAGAAGCCGAAAAACCACTGACACAGTACGCCTCGATCAGTGCTTTTTTTGCCCGGGCTCTCAAGCCTGAATTTAGGCCTATTGCCCATGAAAGCGTGGTGTGTCCGGTTGATGGCAAAGTGCAAGAATACGGGTCTGTTTTAGGATCAAAGCTTATTCAAGCCAAGGGTGTTTTTTATACCCTAGAAGACCTCATTCCCACCCTAGAAGCAGCCCATTTTAAAGAGGGTGCCTTTATTACTTATTATCTGGCCCCCAAAGACTGTCACCGGATTTTCTCTCCCGTAGAAGGTGTCATTGAAGGGGTGTGTCATGTGCCCGGAAAGCTTTATCCTGTACGAGAGCCCCACATTAGTGGAACCCCAGGAATTTATACAAAAAACGAGCGTATTATTACTATTTTATCCACCCCTAAGGGCCGAGTAGCCGTGGTCAAGGTAGGCGCCTTTAACGTAGGCACCATTTCGGTGCCTTTTGATCCCGATATTCGAAGTAATACCGGGAAGCGTGTCCTTCAAGAAAAACGATACCCAATGCCTATCCCAATCAAAAAAGGCGAGTGGCTCGGGACATTTCATTTGGGCTCAACCGTGATTTTGGTTTTTGAAAAAGACATGCTGCTTCCAAAGTGGGACTATGGGGCTGTTCAGTATGGTCAAGCCATTGGAGAGTTTAGATAAAAGCCCCTCTTGTTGACTATGCGATTCACACCCTGGGATTTGAAGCCTGTCGCATCACGTCTCCTTTTTTAACCCACGAATTAGACGCCTATCGAGAAATGGTCACAACACGTGGGTATGGGGATATGGGGTATCTTGCCCGACACCTTCCCTTCAAAGAAGACCCTTCTTTACTGCTTGAAGGGGTTCAGTCCGCCATTGTGGTGATCAAAAACTATAAAAATACCTCTCAAAAAAATCTGGATGGACAAAAAAAAGTGGCCCGTTATGCAGCTGGGCTTGACTATCACACCGTCATTGGAGCAAAACTTCAAAAATTAGAAGCCTATATCCAAACCCAATTTCCAGAGGCTAAATCTTATTCTGGTGTCGACAGCCGTCCTCTTGCCGATCGATCGCTGGCTCTCAAAGCAGGCATCGGATTTCGAGGCAAAAACACCATGGTTATTCGCCCTAAAGTGGGCAGTTATTTTTTTATTGGAGTGATCCTGACCACCGTAAAATTCGAAGAAGATCCACCCTTCATAGGCACTTGTGGTACGTGTCAACGCTGCATCGAGGCCTGTCCCACTCAAGCCCTTTCATTGGATGGAAAAATGGACATTCAAACATGTATTAGCTATCAAACCATCGAAAAAAAAAGCCCTGCCTCAACCCATAGCGCATACGATAACCAAGAAACCATCAAAAGCCCTGCCTCAACCCATAGCACATACGATAACCAAGAAACCATCAAAAGCCCTGCCTCAACCCATAGCACGACAGGGCGAGAGGGGGAGGCTCCAGCTGGCTCTGCCAGTGGAGGGGGCGACGCAAGCCCCCAACTATATAGTTGGGCATTTGGTTGCGATATTTGCCAAGAGGTTTGCCCTTTTAATCATGTCAATACGCCCCTCACCAATTGGGCCGAATTTCTACCTGAATCAGGGGTGGGTTTTTCCCTACAAAATATCCAAGAAATTCCTCAAAATACAGCCTTGTATCGATCGAGGAAGCGGTTAATGTTATAATCGAAAGACCATGAGTATCATCTCTCTTTCTATTGTCGTTCCTGTCTATAACGAGGCGGGTTCAATTCCTGAATTTAGTGTGCGGATAACCCAAGTTTTAGAGGATATGTCCACCCGGTTTAGCCTTCTTAAAGAGGCCCTCGAAGTGGTGTGTGTCAATGATGGATCGACCGATGAGAGTTTAAGTCTTTTACTTGCACAAAACCAAGCAGACCCTCGTTTTAAAGTGGTTAATTTGTCCCGAAATTTTGGACACCAAGCAGCCCTGTCTGCAGGCATTGATGTGGCCAAGGGCGAGTTTGTTGTGGTCATTGATGCCGATTTGCAAGACCCTCCAGAAACGATTCCTACACTTTATGAAACCTCACTGAAAGGCTTCGATGTGGTGTATGCCGTGCGTGCTAAAAGGGAAGGGGAGTCTTGGTTTAAAAAAGTGACCGCACATCTCTTTTATCGCCTGCTCAGAAAACTGAGCCCTTTTCCTATTCCCACTAATACCGGAGACTTTCGCTTGATGAGCCGGCGCGTTGTTAACGTCTTAAAACGCATGCCGGAGCGCCACAGATTTATTCGAGGAATGGTTAGCTTTATCGGATTCCCTCAGATTGGGGTTCTCTACCATCGACAGCCACGATCTGCCGGAGAAACAAGCTATACCCTTGTTAAAATGTTGCGACTGGCTGCGGACGCGATTACATCCTTCTCAGCATTGCCCCTAAGAGTAACTTTATACCTAGGATTTGGGGTGGCAGGGTTAGGTTTTTTATATGCCTTTGATATTTTATATGAAAAATTATTTAAGCACACTACCTTGCCTGGATGGTCGTCTTTGATGGTAGTCGTGCTTACTTTAGGGGGTGCACAACTGATTTTCTTGGGACTCATCGGAGAATATTTAGGTCGTGTTCATGACGAATCTAAGCAAAGACCACTCTATATCATCGAAAGCGAGACGCCTTGAAGAGACTTCCTTGGGCATGGATTATCCTAGGGGGGTGTTATCTTGGGGGATATCTTTGGGCACTTGATCGCATTCCACTCATTGCGATGGATGAAGCCTGGTATGCCAACACCGCCTACAATTGGTCTCGAGGGGCTGGGCTTATCAACACCAATGCCATGTGGCGAGGTGGAGATGTCTTTTTTGTGTATACAGGCCTATTGGCTTTGATGTATAAATTGACCTCGGCCAGCCTCTATTTCTCAAGATTTCTTTCTGTACTATTAGGTTTTTTAGGTCTTGTCGGCATTGTGTTAGCGGCAACAGAAGCGAAATTATCTCGCAAGGGGAGGCTTTTAACGGGTTGGATGTGGGTAATTTCCCCTCTGTTTTACATTTTATTAAGGCGGGCCAGACCGGAAGTGCTGGTCATTGCATTAACTGCCTGGGCCCTCTATTTTTTTCTTAAATTTTTCAAAAAACAAGACCTTTCCTCTCTCATTTTGTTGTCGTTATGCACAGCCCTGGCAGGAATGACCCATCCTTATGCATGGGCAGGAATTGGGGCATTTGGCCTGGCGATGGCTGTACAGTCCTTTCCTATCAAATCGTGGAGACCTCTCGGTGTTTTTGCAGGGGTAAACGGTCTTTTAGCGCTTGCATTTTTAGGTGCCCTCTTTACTTTTAAAGGCATGACCCCGACAGATTTTTTTCTGTCTCTCACCTCTAGCCAACGAGGCCTTTCATCAGCCGGATTTTTTGCAGGTGTATGGGAAAATACCTCTCGTTTTGTTGAAGGGTACACCTTAAATGGAAAACGCTTATTTTTTCTTATGCTTGAGCTAGGGATCTTAGGTCTTGGGTTAAATTCAAAAAAACCCGCACTAAGAGGTGTTTCTGCCCTCGCCTTGGGTTATGCGGGATTATCGTTGGTGGGGTTTAATCCACTCTTTCGATGGGCACTTGGACCCACACTGGCCATGGCGTGTCTTATATTTGCAGACACAGCCCTATCCGACAAAAAAACTGTATGGAGCCACCTATTAAAAGGGTTGATTGTTTTGTATATGCTAGGACAGGTAGGGTCGATTGGATGGCTCTGTGTCCAAAATTGGCACAATACTCCCTATAGCGTCATTGAAAAACGGATCTCTCATGTGATTCCTCCTGGAAAAAAAGTAATGACACAGATGGAACTGTGGTTCCCGCTCAAAGAAACCCAGGTTTTTACACAAAGCACGCTTTGGAAAAACACGCCCTATTCGGGCATAAAAGCCCTTCAAAGTTCAGGTCAAATAGACTATATTGTGCTGTCATCTCATGCCTCTGGAGAAACCTCACCCACATTTGGAAAATTATCTATTACAGGGATTTGCTATAGCGATTACTTTTCAATCGTTTCTCAATGGGGAAAAAGCTCGGGCCCTCCCCTTCTGTCTTTCGACACAAGAGGCTATGGCACCATCCATGTTTGGGCCACCCAAACGAGGCACAACAAGCCACCCAGAAAATAAAGGTGGGTAAAGAACAGGCTTGAACGCTAAAGAAACAAGTTTTTTATGGCCGTGAAGGCCGCAGGTATGTTGGAAAAAGCCAACATGAAACGAGGAAAAACGAAGATTCTTTACCCCCCAGCTACCATGGTTCCCTCTATTTCATATTTATAAACACCATGTTTTTTCGGAAGATCCGTTTTAAATAAGCGTTAGCATTCAGAAGACAGTTCTTGGGCTGCTTCTGGAGGATATTTTTTACACAAATCCATGACAGATCCAAGCAACTTATACATCCCCTCATCTTCACCCATTCTGATTCTTGTCGAGCTTACACCTCGCAAAGGCTCTTCTTCGAAAATGAGTATTTGATCTTGAGCTGACCAAGAAAATTGTTGTATGGAGTCAGAAACCCCTGAAGCCGTATCGGTACCCCGAACAAACACATGATGCGCTATAGTGGACACCAAACCTGCTTGTGCTCTGCTTTCATAACAAGACTTTATTTTATCGGAACCTATGACGTGGACGACTTTAGTATCTGAATTCCCATGCTTTACAAGCTTGTCCATATTGGGATAAAGCTCACGCCAATTGCCTCGATTGGTAACCACCACACTCATATACGGATATTTTTTTTGAATAGTTTGAAGCATGATTAATCTATCTTCAAGTGAATAGCGCGGTGTTTTTGTGGGATGATCGAGAGAAACGCACAAAACCCCATATTTCGCACCGGTATTTGCTATTGTCTTTGCCAGTGCTTCAATATGTCCTAAATGAGGGGGGTCAAAAGTTCCACATAAAACAGCGACACTCTTTCCTTGTGGATTAAAAAATTGTTGAGGGGGGATGAGTTCTTTCGCTTGAAAAGACGATCCTCTTTGAATCCTGGAAAGCCCACCAGAAAACAACGTCCTTCTTTTATCCAACTCGGCTCCGAGTTCGGTCTCGTCTCTACACCCAAAATAGCCATAGGCTTTGTGAACCCATCTCACACCCACTATATCTGGATCAGGCCATTTATTAAGATGCGCCTCTATGTTTGGAATTGAGCCTTTATCAGCAACAAAAACCCTATCCAGTTTAGCCACCGCCATCCGTTTCTCTCTTGCTTCATCTAACAATCTTTGGGGGGCTGGCTTTAGGGCTAATAGACCCGGCGGTAATTCTGGCCACTGTGCATTCCACGTCTGAAGAGAAGGATAACCCGTTGGAATGGGTGTATTGGGAGGCAAAAAATAATCCAGCTGTGGAACAGGAACAAACTGTGTCAGCCGTGGCCCTTTTGGAATAGGGGCGAGCATATAAACCCCTCTAAGTCCCATTTGACGAGCACATTCTTTAGATAAAGCCTGTAATACTCCCCCCAATTTTTGTCCTCTGTGCTTAGGATCCAAAGACAGCTGCTGAACACGGTGTAATTCAAGTTCCCTAAGCATCTTTTTGTGCCCATAATCTATCGGTGCATGCCCAGGTTTAGTATCAACACCAAAAACACCCATCACATTTCCAGCTGGGTCTCGATCGGCGTGATCATCCTGAACAACATAATAGGCCGTTTCTTTTTGGCGCGCTACCAAATGCGGAACCTTCGCTTTTGCTACCAATTTATCCACAACCCCAGGAGGGATATACCCCATCTGGCCAGCCCCTTCTTGCATCAATTTGTAGCTTGTTTCCAAAACTCTAGACATATCCTGCATTAAAGGACCCTCACCAGGAGGTATGAGGATGGCTTTAAACCGTCCATCTTTTATGACCGGTGGCGGAGACACTGGCGTGGCCACCCACTTCATTGGCGCACGATTGGGGTTCAAAACCACCTGCGAAGCGTTACGCAGTGACCCCGCAGTTCGACAAAAAGCAGGGCTAGAAGCAGAGAATGGCATGGTTAGCATAAAAATAAGACTCAAACTTTCTTGTCTGGGTTTTTAGTTCTTAAAATCTAGAACAAAGCCCTTATTTTGCAGGAAATCTTTCTACCATATATGTAAAAAAAACGTCAATATCTATTTAATTGCCTGATGATCAGCCAAAATTGATCGAGTCCAGAAACTCTAGAACCCGTTTATCTATCACAATATCGCGTTTTTTGAGGGGGACCGTTAGGCCAATGCCATCAATACTGCGGCAGCGACTTAAAGCAACATAGGTTTGACCGTGGGCGAAGGCCCCGCTTTCGAGATCAATAATGACTTTATCGAAGGTTTTTCCTTGGCTTTTATGAATGGTCATGGCCCAGGCAAGCTTGAGCGGATACTGGGTGTAATCGCCTACTTTTTCTTGAGACAGCGCTTTAGAGTCCGTATCAAAGCGATATTTAAACAGTTCCCATGTGTGTGGAAAAACAGTGACTTGGGTTCCCTCTGGTAAATCAACGAGTATAGCAGGGGTCTCGAATTGATCGTCGATTCTGTTTACACACCCAATGGTTCCATTTACCCATCGATTTCCCATGTCATTATTGAGAAACATCACTTGAGCCCCTGCCTTGAGCTGAAGTTCTGTTTCAGCGGGTGCATATTTAGAGTCAAATTCTTCTGAAATTTTTGCACTAAAAACCCTTTCGACAGAAGCCAATGTAAGCAGTTTTTTCTGGTTAAACAGATCTGCTTTTTTGTTGGTGGTGGTCAGTACGACACAGCCTTCGTCGATATCTTGTTTTTTTTTGTAACACTGTCGGTTAAACGACTGCAAATGGGACTCTGACAGTGTGTTATCTCGGACTGCATTTAAAAATTCGATAAACAGCGGATCTTGCTGCCGGAAAACTTTTTCAAGCTCCACCCTTTGCCACTCAAAATGCGGATTGGCCATGACCTCTGCCGAAAAAAAATAGGGGCTTGCATAAAGCTCGTGAAAATAAACGCTGTCTTCTCGGGTAAGCACCGGGGGCAGCTGCATCAGATCCCCAATCAAAATCATTTTTTTCCCCCCAAAAGGTTTGGTTGTTTTACACACCGTTCTGAGAAAAATATCGACACACTCAAACACATCGGCCCTAACCATCGAAATTTCATCAATCACAATGGTTTGAATAGCCTCATAAAAGTCGGTTTTTTTAATTTTTGCGGCTGTCTTTCTGGCAGATTCCGGCGTCACTGTGGTCCCAAACCGAAAGAAAGAGTGGATCGTTTCTCCTTTTACATTTAAGGCCGCCACCCCAGTCGAGGCTAACACCACCACAGACTTTCGCGTATGTTCTCTAAAATAAGACAAGAGCGTCGATTTCCCTGTACCTGCCTTTCCCGTCAGAAAAAGCGACTGAGGACTTTTTTCCATGAGGTCTAAAATACGGATAAAATCAGAATTCAGCTCAATCGATGTCATGGCGTTTAGGATATACCGGAAACATAAAAAATACGATATGATACGGTTTATATGTCTTTTTTAATCACTCTACTTGCGCTTGGCATTGTTATTTTTATCCACGAATTAGGTCACTTGTTGGCGGCTAAAAGGGCGGGGGTTGGCGCCTTAGAGTTTAGCATTGGGATGGGACCTAAGCTTTTCTCCAAAACAGTGAATGAAACCGAGTATAGCCTGCGTCTGTTTCCCGTGGGCGGTTTTGTCAAACTAGCCGGGCTCGATGACGGAGAGACCGAATGCCCCCCTGAGCTTAACTATTTCAATAAATCCTATTTGCAACGCCTTTTGACTTTGGCCGCTGGGGCCTTTATGAATTTAATTTTGGGGCTATGCATTTATATTGTCTTATTTGTTTCTGTTGGCAAACAAATTATCTCGCCTCTTATTTCAGAGGTTTCATTCAATACCCCGGCCGCTGTCGCTGGCCTTGAAAAAGGCGATCGATTGGTTTCTTTGAATGGCATTCCTATTCAAGATGCAAAGGATGACTTTATTCAAGTTGTGAACCACTCGGTTGGAAAACCCTTGACCTTGGTTTATACCCACCATGCCTTGCCTAAAACGGTCATTATTGTTCCTGTTGCCAACAAACATGGGCTTGGAATCATTGGGGTTTCACTTATGCCCTCTATGGTCAAACTGCCTTTTTTTCAGGCTATTCCAGATGCCCTCGCGTTTTCTTTTGCTCAAATTAAAAATGTTTTTATCAGCCTTAAGCTGCTATTTACGGGAAAAGTAAGTCTGTCAGAAATTTCTGGACCCGTTGGAATTATTCAATTGGCCTCTTTCGGCTTTAAACAAGGTTTTTATCAATTTATGAGTGTTATTGCAATGATTAATATGAGCTTAGGAGTCGCTAACTTGCTCCCCTTTCCTGTATTGGATGGTGGTCATATTATGCTTTTGGGACTCGAAGCACTTCGAAAAAAGAGGCTCAGCGAAAAAACCGAAGGGTGGATCACCACCATTGGAGCAAGCATTTTAATTGCCTTGATGGTCATTGTCATTGGAAATGATCTTCTAAACTGGGAAGCCAGAAACCATCTTTTTAAAGGATTTCATCCATGACCCCTTCTTCAACGCTTCAGTTAATTGCCAATACGATTCGAGGACTTTCTATCGATGCTATTGAGGCCGCTGGATGTGGGCATCCAGGACTTCCTTTGGGCTGTGCCGAAATTGGGGCCTTTCTTTTTGCAAAAGGGCTTCGCTATCATCCACATCATCCTGAATGGATCAACCGCGACCGCTTTATTCTTTCTGCAGGACATGGATCAATGTTGCTTTATGCAGCCCTCCATTTGTCTGGGTATGACCTGAGCTTGGAAGATATCCGCCACTTTAGGCGTTATCACTCTCCCACAGCAGGGCACCCCGAATATCGTGAAATTCCGGGAATTGAAACCACAACAGGTCCCTTGGGACAGGGATTTGCGACAGGTGCGGGTATCGCTTTAGGTCAAAAAATGATGGAAGCTCAATTCGAGCTTGATTCAGCCAAACTTTTAGATGCCAAAGTGGTCATATTGGTCGGAGACGGCTGCATGATGGAAGGCATTACCTCTGAAACCAGCTCGCTATCGGGGCATCTTCAGCTTGAAAATATGATTGTGATTTATGATTCGAATGAAATTTGTCTAGATGGGCCCACACACGAGTGTTTTTCTGAAAATGTTCAGGCCCGATACGAGGCCTACGGATGGGACGTCCAGATTATTGATGGCCACCATTTTGAAGAGATCGAACAGGCTTACACGCAGGCTCACACCGCCAAAGGAAAGCCCCAACTTATTATTGCTAAAACTGTCATTGGAAAAGGGTCTCCTCATTATGCAGGCACCAGCGATGTTCACGGAAAAGCCCTTGGGAAAGAAGAGACGCTTCTAACCAAACATGCGCTTGGCATTCCGGCGGAACCTCTTTTTCATGTCCCAGAGGAAGTCACTCATTTTTTTACTCAGCATCTTGAAACATTGACTCAAGCTTACACCCAGTGGCAAACCGATTTTTCTGCTTGGGAAGCGGCCAATCCAGAAAAGGCACAGCGGTTTCACACCTATTTAGATAAAACCCTTCCTGATGATTTTGACGGCATTCTCAAAGCCATTGAGATCAAACCAGGGTTAGCCACCCGTGCATCCTCTGGGACCATTTTACAAACACTTCATTCCCATTTGGGCTATCTTGTAGGCGGCTCGGCAGACTTGTCTGGATCGGACAATACATGGATGAAAGCGGGGGGGATGGTGTCTTCAGGGTCTTACGAAGGACGCAATATTAAATTTGGGGTCCGTGAATTTGCCATGGCTGCGATGTGTTCTGGCTTAGCTCTTCAAGGAATGATTTTGCCCTATTGCGGTACATTCTTTACCTTTTCAGACTATATGAGAAACGCCATTCGACTGGCCGCCTTAATGAAGTTAAGGGTTATCTATCAGTTTACCCATGATAGTATTTTCTTAGGAGAAGACGGCCCTACCCATCAACCGGTCGAGCACTTGGCTTCGCTTCGGGCCATGCCTCATTTGGTGGTTATCCGACCTGCAGACGCTACGGAGGTAAAAGGGGCTTGGTCTGTGGCTTTGTCTTTAAATCAACCGTGTGCCTTGGTGTTATCTCGACAATCAGCCCCAGATCTTGATCACACCAAATTTGAAGCTGTTGCCAGAGGTGCCTATGTGGTTCACCGTGAAAAGGGCCCCCACATTGATTTTTGTCTCTTAGCTACCGGCACAGAAGTGCATTTGGCCATTGAATGCGCCAAGGCCCTTGAAGAAAAAGGCCGCGTTGTAAGAGTCGTCTCTTTTCCCTCTTTTGAACTTTTCAATCGCCAGGACAAGGCCTACAAGGAGGCTATTTTGGGTGGCAACATTCGCCAATTTGTCTCTATAGAAGCACTTGTTTCTTTCGGATGGCATCAGTACATTGGACGTGACGGTATCGCTATTTCAGTCGATACATTTGGGCTCAGTGCACCCGCCAAGGATCTGGCCACCCACTTCGGATTTACCGTCGAACGCATTTTGGCCAAGCTTCTTCTATGATTCGCATCAAAAACCTTCGTAAAGTTCATAACAACGGATTCGTTGCCCTCGATGGGATTAATTTAAGCATCGAAAAAGATGAATTTGTCTATTTAGTAGGCCCTTCCGGCGCCGGCAAATCGACCCTTTTAAACATGATTTTTAGGGCTGACATTCCTACCTCTGGCGAAATTTATATCAATAATTTTTCAATTAATTCAATGGCACCAAAGCAAATTCCCCTGCTAAGACGAAGCATTGGATTTATTTTTCAAGATTATAAGCTTCTGCCCAGACGAACGGTCTATGAAAATGTCGCATTTGCACTTCGGGTCATGCATTTTGACCGCTCGCGCATTCGTCGACAGGTCACCCAGGTATTAGAACTTGTAGGGCTTCAGCAAAAAATGAAGCACCTTCCTTCCGAACTTTCAGGGGGGGAACAACAACGCATTTGTCTGGCCCGAGCCATTGTGAACAACCCCCCTATTTTATTAGCAGATGAGCCTACAGGCAGTTTAGATCCTGATACTTCTTGGGAAATTATGCAGTTATTGAGTAAAATTAATGCACGGCAAACCACCGTCATTGTTGCCACTCACAATAAAAGTATTGTAGATGACATTCGCAAACGGGTAGTCGCTCTGGAAAAAGGCCGTGTAGTACGAGATAAACGCCTTGGTCTTTATGATGAAAATTAAGTCATGAATATCGATTCCATTATTCGAGATACCATGTTTTTTGTATCCGAGGCCTTTATTGGCATGCGCCGTTCGGGCATTATGATTTTCATTTCTATTGCGACGATTAGCGTTTCTTTGATTGTTTTTGGGCTTTTTCTTTTGATTTCTTTGAACATGAACAACTTGGCTAATTTTATTTCTTCTAAGCTTGAAATTCGGGTGTATTTAAAAAATGGACTTTCTCCTGCTGAAATTGGGGATTTCAAAAATCGTATCAGTCGCATGACGCATGTCAAAGATGTTGTCTATGTCGATAAAGAAACCGCATGGGTTCAATTTCGCGATAATTTTAAGACGATGGATTTATCTGATCTCATGGGCGAAAACCCTTTACCCGATTCTTTTCATGTCTATTTAACCAATACCCAAGAAATTTCCACTTTAGCAACCTATTTAAAAGGGTTTACTCAGGTTGAAGATGTTGGTTACATGGGTGCTATCGCTGAACGTATTGCTTTGTTTTCTAAATTTACCAAAATTGCCGGTCTGATTTTAGTAGGTCTTTTAACCGTCGCCACCTTATTAATTACAGTTAACACCATTCGTTTAACGGTTATTGCTCGGCAAAATGAAATTATTATTATGAATTTGGTGGGGGCTACCCATCAGTTTATTCAGTGGCCCTTTATTATTGAGGGGCTGATCATGGGGTTATTAGGCTCCGTGATCTCGATTGTTTTTCTGAAATCATCCTACTTTTTCTTTGCCTTTCGATTTCAGAAAACCCTCCCCTATTTTCCCTTGGTATTTGACTCTTTTAGTCTGAATATGGTGTTTTTTTCCGTAGCCGTTGTGGGTACCATTCTAGGCATTTTAGGGGCGTATATTTCCGTATCCAAATCCCTTAAAACGACCCTATAACAAAAGGAGCTTTTATGTTGAAATTTATGCGAGAAAAAGCCCACATTTTTGGATGGGGCATTGTCATTTTTTTTGTTGGAACGATGTTTAGTGGGGCTTTTTCTCTCAAAAATATGTTTCATAGAGGACCACAAAAAACTATGGCCTCAAGCCAATTGGCCATGGTTGGAGATACCCCTGTGAGTACAGAGAAGTACAGCGAACTTTTGAATCAAACTATGATGCAATTCCAAAAACAACATGTCCAAAGACTTGAACCTGAAATGGCTGAAATGGTGGCCTATTCGGCCCTGAATCAGGCAGCTCAATTTACACTCTTAAAAGAAGGGGCCAAAAAAAGTAATATTAAAATTAAAGGGTCTGACGTAGATATCGCACTGGAAGCTGTTTATCGCCAATATGACCTTAAAGGCAAGTCTCAGCTCAAGGATCTCTTAAAGAAAAACAAATATCCCTATAAAGACTTTATTGCGTCTTTAAAACAGGATATTCAAATTCAAAAATTTACCGAGAATCTTCGAAAACAGGTTCACGTTTCTGAAAAAGATGTCCAAAATAAATATACCCAAGTATCGGTAGAACACCTTTTACTGTTGTCAGACAACAAAAAAGACGAAGACGTACTCAAACGTATTCAACCCATTGAAAAAATGATTCGAGGGGGTATGCCTTTTGAAAAAGCAGTTTCCCAATACTCTGAAGATACGAAAACACGAGATAAAAATGGCTCTCTCGGATGGGTTCGTACAGGTCAAACTCTTCAAGAATTTGAAGAGGTCGCCTTTGGTTTAGATAAAGGGGGCATCTCTGGCCCTGTCAAAACAGCTGTGGGATATCACCTTATTAAGGTTTTAGATAAAAAAATCAATGTACCGACTACCCTCAATATGGCGGCCGAAAAAGCGGCCGTTCTACAAGACAAACAAAACCGAGCCATTCAAAACTTTGTTCAAGGGATCTTGGCACATTCTAAACTTACGGTCATTGATCCTTCTTTAAAGGCCTATCATGCAAAAATTTTTGGAGACATTCCCGGGGCTATTGCGGCTTACCAAAGTCAAATTTCTGCCAATCCGTCCAACCCTATTCCACACTATTTACTCGCGAAACTCTATGCCTTAACAAAGGAACCTGAACATATCAAAGAAGAATTGGACAAGGCCAATTTGAAGGCTGATTTAAACCCAGGACTCGATTTTCCAGGCCTTCATATTCTTACTGGAAAATATGCGGGCGAGGCCCATCTTCCCCAAGAAAAGGCCAAGCAGTTTACGAAGGCCATTGCATTAGCAACCGATCGCTTTAGCCTCAAGGGGCTTGAATCGACATTTAAAAACATGAAAGAACCTGAATTTGAGCGTGAAGTCCAACAGGCTTTAGCCAAAATTCCCCAAGAACCCTCTCCTCTAGCTCCGCCCCGTGTCCAATAAGATTCGACTATCTAGTCTTTTTCTCACCCTCCTCTTGGTGGGTGGGTTGACCTGGGTGTCTGCAAAAGTGGGGTCGCAATCTCCATTTTCTGGAAATTTAAAAAAAGTTACCTATGCCCTGCCTTTAGAGCAACTCGATCCCAACACCTCTTTACATACCTTAACCGATTTTATTTCTGGTGAAATCACCGTTTTTCCGCTTAAATCCGAGGCCAATGGACTTGAGTTTAACGCCCTGTATAAAGTGCGAGAGGTCAGGCCCCTTGTACAGGCTGCGGGCAATTTCTTTTCAGTGCGATTAAAACCTTCAGGAAAATGGGGTTTCTCGAGTCGCAGTTATTGGAATATTGGGCTGAATCCTTCGCTTAGGCACAGCCTCGACATTCGTTCGCAGACATCGAGACAAACCCTTGATTTATCTGGCATTCCGTTAGAGGCGTTAACCTGTACGGCTGAAGCCGGAAAGGTTGCTATTCGCTTTGATCGTCCGAACCCAATTGAAATGACCTGTTTAAATATTACCACCAAGGCCTCTGAGTGTCATTTGGTGGGCCTGAATAATGCCCGGATCAAAACCTGCACATTAGAAGGGAAAACGGGGTACTATATACTCGATTTTTCCGGCCAACAAACGACTTCATGCAACATGACCTTGACAGGAAGCCTGGGGAAAACAACCCTGATTTTTCCTTCTCATTTGAATGCCAAAATTCTTTTAAAAGATTCGCATATCCATCTAAGCCATAAACACCTGGTAAAACACTCTAAAGAGGAATATGTCACAGCTGAATTTAACCCCAACGCCCCCCTTCTCACCCTTGTGGTGCACCTTGGGGTGGGCCGTTTTATCATTTCAGATTAAGGAGATTTTGATGGATACACTTCCACGTCGTAAAGGATTGGTTTCAGGTATGACACTTTTCACTATTGGACTTGTCTTTTTACTTGATAATTTAGGATTGGTCGATGTGTCCATTTTATGGCCCATTATTCCCATCGGAATCGGCTTAGGTTTGATGATCAAATCCTTGTTGCATTAATCCATGAAAATCACCCTCGCTCAATTGAATCCCCTTATCGGAGATTTTCAGGGCAACCTTCGCCTTATTGAAAAGGCGGTTCAAGAGGCCTCTCTGCTGGGGAGCGATCTGGTTGTTTTTTCTGAATTATTTTTAACCGGATACCCCCCTAAAGATCTCCTTTTGGAACCTGATTTTAAAAAAGCGGTTCAAGAAAGCCTGTCTCAAGTGGCTCAAATCAGCGCTCACTACCCTGAGTGTGGCATTTTACTAGGCGCCCCTGTCCAAGATGAAAATCAAGCCCTTCTTTATTACCAAGGCCACCTCCTTTTTCAACAGACAAAGACACTGCTTCCCTTCTACGATGTTTTTGACGAGCCTCGCTATTTTATTTCTGCTGCCTCTCGAGACGTGGTTCACTTTAAAAACGAAATTTTGGGCATTTCTATTTGCGAAGATGCCTGGAGTGCCTACCGCCTTCGGTATGTAGCGGATCCTATTCAAGAATGGGTCCAAAAAGGGGCCACACTTTTAATTAATTTAACCGCTTCTCCGTTTGGACTTGGGAAATATACCACCCGATATTCTCATTTTTCTCAAACCGCCCAACAGTGGCAACGCCCACTGGTCATGGTCAATCAAGTCGGCGGACATGATGACCTTCTTTTCGATGGGAGCAGCATGGCTTTCGATCAAGAAGGACAGCTCATTGCAGCCTGCACCCCCTTTCAATCCGAGCTCAAAACGATCGACATCCGTTCAAAAAATGCCCCCCTTCTTTTGCCAAATATTTCCCTTATGCAACACCTGACTGACGCTTTGGTTATGGGCATTCGAGACTATATTCATAAATGCGGGTTTTCGAGCGTGGTAATAGGCCTTTCCGGGGGCATTGATTCTGCCGTCGTCGCCACACTTGCCTGCTTGGCTCTTGGAAAAGAACATGTCACAGGGCTTTTAATGCCTTCCGAGATATCCTCTCTAGACAGCCTCACTGACGCCCACTATTTGGCAAAAAATTTGGGCATCCAAACTCAGACACTTTCTATTTCACCACTTTTTGATGCGGCGCTTTTGACACTCGGACCTACCCTTCCCGTATCAAAAACACAGTATGGCCTCACCGAACAAAACATCCAAGCCAGACTGCGAGGCATGCTTTTAATGGCCTATGCCAATCAACATGGTGCCCTTACCCTATCTACGGGAAACAAAAGCGAGCTAGCGGTCGGATATTGCACCTTATACGGCGATATGAATGGGGCGCTACTCCCTTTAGGAGATGTCTATAAGACCCAAGTCTACGAACTGGCCCATTTTCTCAATCGAAATATCCCTTTCATTCCCCAAAACACCCTTCAAAAACCCCCTTCTGCCGAATTGGCCCCCGGACAAAAAGACCAAGACTCTCTTCCTGACTATGCCATTTTAGATGGGATTTTAAAACTTTATCTTGAATGTGGCATTGAAAGCAACGCTATTGTGGCTCAAGGGTACGAGGATAAAACGGTTAGGTGGGTGATTAAAGCCCTCGCTCAAAATGAGTATAAACGCTCTCAGAGTGCGCCGATTTTAAAAGTAAGTTCCAAAGCATTTGGGCCTGGAAGGCGGATGCCTCTCGCAAAAGCCGTTTTTTAAACGTCTATTCCAAAAAAGAATTGGGCAACTTCTGACGTTTTCTTCACAACTTCTTCTATCGCAATACCTTTGACGCCTGCTATCATCTTGGCCACCTCCCCTACAAAAGCAGGTTGGTTTTCTTGACCCTTATAGGCCACCGGGGTGAGGTATGGGCAGTCGGTTTCGATCATCATTTTTTCTAATGGCAAAGCATCAATCACACTTAAAATTTCGGCTTTATTAGGGTACGTCACCATCCCTGTAAAAGAATAATAGGTATTTTCTGAGGCGATATGAAGGGCATAGTCTACGCTAGATGAGAAACAATGCACCCCTTTTTTGACATCTGGATAGCGATTGAGCACAGGGGCCATTTCGGCATCGGCATTGCGACTATGAATAATGACAGGAAGCCCCACCTTCTGCGCTATTTTTAATTGCGATTCGAACACATACAACTGCTGTTCTAAAGAGGCATTGTCTCTGTAAAAATCGAGGCCGATTTCTCCGATAGCATAAAAACGATTCCTGCCGATCAAGGCTTCCAGCTCGTCTAATCGTTCTGGGTTTTTAGCCTCACACGGGTGTATGCCTATGGTGGGAAGCAGGTGTGGATACCGTGTAGATAAGGCTAACGAGTCCAACCCCATTTGAATGGTCGTGGCCACGCAGACAATGTGACTAAGCCCCGCCACATGGGCATTTTGAACCCATTCTTCGATGGGACGATTGCACAGTAAGGGGTGGGCGTGAGTATCAATCATGACGGAGAAGATCATACACGGTATTTTTAGGATGCTTCAAGAGCTTGGTGACATGCAAAATTTGACGGTTGGTTAATCCTTGCGAATAGAGATCTTGCACCAAGTGCGCTAAGACAGCCGGGTCGGGACCTTGAGGCTCTTTTAACTTTATGGCAAAGCACCATTCCCCTTTCAGGGATTTTTCCCCAATCTGAGTTAAAATTTCAGAAATAGTACCTCGATAAACAGTTTCATAATGCTTGGTGAGTTCTTTGGCCAGCACCATCGAGGCGACCTGTCCTGTTAGATTGAGCCAGTTGAGGGTTTTTATCAGTCTAAGGGACGTTTCGAAACAGACCACAGGGGTTTGTAAGGGCCTCCATTTTTCGAGGGCTTGTAGAGCCTCTGAGTCCTTTTTTGGAAAAAAACCGGCAAAGTGAAAGGCGTCGCAGCGCATGCCTGAAATAGACAAAAGCGTGGTGAGGGCGGATGGCCCTGCGATAGGCACAACAGAAAAACCTTCTTTGGCCAAGGATTCTACCAAAAGTGCACCCGGATCTGAAATATTAGGGGTCCCTGCATCACTGACCATTGCCACACTTTTTCCAGACTGCAAATAGCCTCTAATGAGGGCTACTCGGGAAAGTTCATTGTGTTGGTGCACACTTATCATGTCTGCTTTCAAGTTAAACTGCTCGCACAGTTTTTTTGTAACGCGCGTGTCTTCTGCGGCAATATAAGCCACGTTTTGGAGGGTTTCGACAAGCCTGGGACTTGCATCAGATAGGTTTCCTATAGGGGTGGCACAGACATAAAGGTGTCCGCAGGCAGATAAAGAGGTCATTGTTCCAGAGTGGGTCTAAGCTCGAATGGACCTTCGTAGTCATTTTGGGAAGCGATGGTATCCATATTCACCTGCCCTTTAAACAGTGCCCCTTCATGAATAATCAAGGTCGTGCCTCCGATGTTGCCATATACACGGCCATTTTTGCAAATTTCAAGGCCTTCAGTGACGTGGATATCCCCCATCACTTCCCCCGAAACAATGACACGTTTACCATTGATTGTGGCTTTAATGCGACTTGTTTCGGACAAAAAAATATCGCTCTGAGAGATAATTTCACCCTCAAAGGTTCCGTCAATTCGAATAGGAACCTCTGTGATCAAACTGCCCTTGAGAGTGGTTTTTTCGCCCAAAATGGTGTCGACAGTATCTTTGTGAAAGAGTTTTAGATCCATAGAGGATAGTAGTATACAGTAAAATGTTGGTCGGGGCGACAGGATTTGAACCTGCGACCACTAGCACCCCATGCTAGTACGCTACCACTGCGCTACGCCCCGATTTGGGTTGGAAGTAAGGTTTCAAACTCTTCCGCTTCAATGACTTCTTTTTCCATTAAAACCTTAGAAATTTCTACCAACTTGTCTTTGTTTTCAGTCAATATTTGATGGGCATTAACATAGGCTTCCTGAATTAAGCGTCGAATTTCATCGTCAATTTGTCTGGCCGTATCTTCAGAATAATCTTTTGAGTGGTCTGAATAATCTCGTCCTAAGAAAACCGCGCCTTGGCCTTTCCCATATTTTCTTGTACCCAGTTTTTCGCTCATTCCATAGTTGCACACATAGCTTCTGGCAAGTTCTGTGGCTCGCTCGATATCATTAGAAGCACCCGAGGTAAAGGTGCCTGTACAAAGCAGCTCGGCAATGCGCCCTCCCATCAATATCTTGATTTGGTCTTGAATTTCCTCTTTCGATACCAAGTGCTTATCTTCAATGGGCAATTGCAGGGTATACCCTAAAGCAAGCCCACGCGGTAGAATGCTAATTTTATGGACAGGATCTGCATTGGGTAATTTTTTAGCGACAATCGCATGCCCTACTTCGTGATAAGCCACAATTTCTTTTTCTTTAGAAGACATCAAACGTGATTTTCTTTCTGGACCTGCAATCACACGCTCGATGGCCTCTTCCAGCTCAACCATACTCACCTCAGTGTGGTCTTTTCTGGCAGAAAGCAGGGCCGATTCATTCACCAAATTGGCCAAGTCTGCCCCAGTAAAACCAGGCGTTCTTCTTGCAATAACATCTAAATCAATGCCTTCTACTATTTTTTTTGACTTGACATGAATATCCAAAATTTGGCGTCTGCCTTTAATATCGGGTTTATCCACGACAATTTGACGGTCGAATCGGCCTGGTCTGAGCAGTGCTGGATCTAAAATATCTGGGCGATTGGTGGCGGCAAGTACAATGACCGTGGCTTTAGGATCGAATCCATCCATTTCTACTAAGAGCTGGTTCAGGGTTTGTTCACGTTCATCATGTCCCCCGCCTAAACCGGCGCCCCGATGACGGCCAACAGCATCGATTTCATCGACAAAAATAATGCAAGGCTGGTTTTTTTGTGCCTGAGAAAAAAGGTCTCTGACACGAGAGGCCCCTACGCCGACAAACATTTCTACAAAATCAGACCCTGATATGCTGAAAAAGGGGACATTCGCTTCACCCGCAACCGCCTTAGCCAAGAGGGTTTTCCCTGTTCCCGGAGGCCCCATCAACAAAGCACCTTTAGGGATTTTAGCCCCAATATCTTGATATTTCCCTGGGGTTTTTAAATATTCTACAATTTCTCTAAGTTCTTCAACCGCTTCATCGGCACCTGCCACATCGGCAAACGTTATGGTCTTGGCAGAATCCTGTTTTTTCCATGGAACGGCACGGGACTTCCCGAAGGAAATAGCTTGGTTATTGGCGCCTTGCGCTTGTCTAAAAATAAAGAACCACAAAAGGGCAATCAAAATAAAGGGTAAAAAGGCCTGAAGAAAGATATTCCAAAACCAGTTTGAATCGGCAGGAGCCACTTTCACAGTAATACCTTGCGTCCGCAGCTCGGACATCATTTCGGGATAAGAGACATAAAAAGTTTTAAACGAGACCCCGGCTTTTGTTTCTCCAACAATCATCTGTTCTGCGGATCGAATGGTGACCGACTTGATTGAGCCTTGATTCATTTGTTGAATAAATTGAGAAAAATCGATCGTATTTGTTGTTTTGGGGCTTAAATATGAGGTTAGAACCGTTATAAGCATCAGCCCAAACAGGAAATACCAAATAAAATTACGCCAGTTCCTTTTGGGTTTTAATGACTTTGGAGAAGAGGTTTCATGTGACATAGGGGGGATATTGTACCCGTATGAAGAGGTTTTGTTAATGCTCGATTTATAGATATATCAGCAACGTGATAATGTCCCTTTTCTTTACCTGCCTCTTCTATTACCTTTTGGTAGGCTGGGGTTATTGGAGTGGTTACCTTGTTTTCGGAAGATCCGTTCCAAGAGAAAATAATTTTTTTATTTTTTGAGTTCATTTTGAAATAAATTCTCTAAGAATTTTTGTATTTCTGTTTGTTCTCGAGATGAAAATCCCCATCCAATAGCTGCAAGTAGAAAAAAACCACTTAAAGATAAGATTTTTATGGCCCAGTGTATTTTTGAAAAAAGTAAGGTTCCAATAAAAACCAACCCGAACAACTTGATTTCTCTTGAAAAACTAAAAGCCCCTTCTATTTTTGTTTGATTTCTATCTTGCTTGATTTCTCCATATAGAACTGGGGCAAAAGAATTTCTGATCAATTTGTTTTTCCAAAAGAAGATTTTAATCTTTTCATTAGAAACAGATCCAAAAATAGAACTTTTTCTATAAAACTGCAAAACGCCTGGAGTCGTATCAATGTTTTCTCTCAATTTTGAAATAACCTCTTCTTTGGAGAGGCAAATTAACAAATAAACCTTTTTGAATTCAAACTGCATTTTTTTCAATCTCTCCATTTCCTTTAGTACGCGGAAACTCCTACTGGCAATCCAATACCAACGCCTATTCCTACACACGTCCCAACTAAACGGGTAAACTTTTGATGTTGCTCAAAGTTTACTTTTACTCTGCGTCAGCAGGGCCTAAATTACTGTTCCCAGCTTTGTCTACAAAATAGGCGATAGGCTGAGAATACCACTTCTCACGAGGATAAGCGTTCTGAAGCAACACTAAGAATGCGGCTTCTCTTTGTAACGATTCCCTATTTTCTTGTGATACTTGCTTTACTACACAAGAAACTCCGTCAAAGGTGCATCTAGACACTGTACCTTGAGCCCCTGCAGCGAGTTTTTTTTCAAGCTTAAACCTCTCTGGGCTACTTTTTATGTCAACCTTGATCTGGTTGCATAAAGCTAAAAACTCTCCTTGAAATTTAGTGTAAAGTTCTTCCGAACTAAAAAGTGCCTGGGTATACATACTTCTCTCATGCTCAGAATGTGTTTGTAATGAGGGCCGTTTTGTAAATGGGCCAGCCATCAATTCCGATGGAGGAGGAGGAAATAGAGACCCTCCTCGTCTAAACCCAACGGGGGAACACGGTTCTTTACAACTAACTGTTTTATGCTGTAGGTTTCTGTACATATCTTCACTTATCGAAAAAGAAAAAATTTCAGAAACTAAGAAACAAATAGAGTCCTCATCACATTATTCTGCCGTTTGATACACTCTCGCCCTTTGCTGTACAATAACGTGATGTGTCGCTTGAATCCTCGTGTCGATTTTGCTTTTAAAAAACTGTTTGGCTCGGAAGAAAACAAAGATATTCTGTTGCCGTTTTTAAATGCCATTTTACCTCCTCAAGATCAGATCACGTCTCTTGAGCTCAAAAACCCCTATAACCTCAAAGACTATCCGAGTGACAAGCAAACCATTCTAGATATTCGGGCCATTGACACGCAAGGTCGGCATCTGACGATTGAAATGCAAATTACAGATCAACTGCACTACGAGAAACGGGCGTTGTTTTGTTGGTCGGATGTCTACGCCAAGCAATTGGCCCAAGGACAGGGCTATTCTGATCTCAAAAAGACCATTGGTATTCATGTCTTAAACTTTAATTTAATGGACGAAGAAAACTATCACAACATCTACAAAATTAAAAATATCCAGACACAAAAAGTCGCTTTTGAAGATTTTCAACTCCATACAATTGAGCTCAAAAAATTCAGTGCGGATATTTCGCATCTTAAAACGTCTCTGGATCGGTGGGTAACCTTCTTAACCAAAGCCCACGAATTTTCAAAAAACAAAATCCCGAAAGAGTTAGCATCTGAGCCCGGACTCAAAAAAGCGATTACAGTTCTAGATACGCTTTATTTAGATGAGAAAGAACGAGACTATTATGAAGGCCAGCTCAAATGGCTTCGAGACGAAGAAGCTGCCATACAAAAAGCTTTGTTAAGAGGCGAAGAAAAAGGCAAGGTTGAGGGAAGAATCGAAGGGAAAATTGAAGGGCGAAGGGAAGAAAGGGTGGCCATTGCAATAAAACTCAAAAAAGCAGGCATGTCCTTGAAGCAAATTCAAAAAATTACTGGAATAAATCCAAAAGACAGTGATTTGAGCTAAAGATTCGTTCTCTTTCCGTTTCTAAAAAACAATAATCTCACACTCATTCCATGGGATTTCAAAAATGGGGACACACTCTTTAGTGTGTTTGTCTCAAAAGTGTATTGATCCAAATAATATTAATATATACAATATATATACATACTATTATTCAAGGAGTCACACACGATGCTTATAGCCGAATATAGCCTGATTACACCCATATCCCCCGCTGCTATTTGGAGGTATTATCAAGATGTTTCTCTGTGGCCAAAATGGGACCATGGCCTTGAGGAAGTTCGCTTAAACGGGCCTTTTCAAACAGGCAGTAGTGGAACCTTAAAACCAGTGGGAGGCCCCTTGGTTCACTATAAAATTTCATCTGTGATTCCCAACCAGTACTTCCAAGACATCTCAAAATTACCCTTATGTCGCATTATTTTTACGCATACACTCACACAGTATGAAGGCAAAACACAACTGACTCACCGAATTGACATGGTAGGCTTTTTATCCCCATTTTTTGCCTTTTTTATAGGCCGTGGCATTAAAAAAAGACCTCCCCACAACCATGGAAACCTTAGTCAGGCTGGCAGAGCATGACTAGCCGCTTCGATCATGCTGACGACAGTGCAGGTTTTTTATTTTGGCAGGCCTCTGTGCTTTGGAGAAGAAAAGTCGAAAATACCTTACGTCCCTTTGATTTAACCCACATTCAGTTTGTGCTATTAGCGAGCATCGGATATCTCACAAAACATACGCCTTGGATCACACAAAACGAGCTTGCGATTCATACTCATTGTGATGTCACTATGACTTCTCAAGTATTAAGATTACTCGAAAAAAAAGGCCATATTTTCAGGTTCACTAAACCCGGAGACGAAAGAGCAAAACATCCCAAACTTACCCCAAAGGGGACTCAACTACTAAAAAAAGTGCTTCCAGAAGTAGAAAAAACAGATGCACTATTTTTTGGAAAGCTCGAAAAAGACCAGAAGAATTTTATTCACATGCTTAAGCAATTAAGAAAGGTTTAGTTTGACTCACACCCTTAAACTCATTCTGAGTCTTCTTGCCACCGGGCTTACTTTAGGCTCTTTTTATCCTTACTTACGCTCTATCTTCAAGGGACACACTCAACCCCATGTCTTTTCATGGATTATTTGGGGCATCACCACCTGCATTGCTTTTGCAGTTCAACTGACAAATGGAGGCGGATTAGGGGCCTGGCCTATTGGAATTTCTGGAATTCTTACTCTGGGAACGGCTGTTATTGCCTACTCAAAAAAAGTGGAAATTACCATTACGAGACTGGATTGGGTCTTTTTTTTCGCCTCTTTGTCTACTCTCCCACTCTGGTATTTCACAGACAACCCCCTGTTAGCCATTGTGTTTTTGACCTTGATAGATGTTTTAGGTTTCGTGCCAACGATACGAAAATGGCTCCGCTACCCTGAGAGTGAAAATATGACCACTTATGTTTTGATACTTTTTAGAAATTTTTTCGCAATGGGGGCTCTTGAGCACTATACGACGACAACGCTTTTCTTCCCGGCGATGATGTCGGTCACTATTTTATGTATTGTGCCTGTTATTGAGGTGAAACGAAGGGTGCTCAAGGGCTAGCTCAATGATTACAAACGCCTTCAAATTGAGGCTGTAAAACCGGCTTCATTCACAACAAGAACACCCTTCCAACCTGTACTTAACAAAATTATCTTTCCGAGTGAACAGCCTTCTACGCTTTCTGTTTTGTTTTCAGATGTCAGATTAAATACAATTTCTTTTCCAGTTATAGGTGCAAAAAGTT
>JAHFDB010000036.1 GCA_023249195.1 bacterium
GATGTACACCCTCAAGCAATCGGAAGTCAGACCTGAATTTAAGGCCAAGGGTATCCAAGAAGCCGGTCAAAAACTCGAGCTTTTGAGGCTTTCAGAAGACGAGCGACTCAGCTATGAGCGCCACGTTAAAGCCAACCGCATTTCTAACAGTGTCTTAGAAACCTATTTTAGTGAGGGGCGTTTTGAAGGTAAAGCTGAAGGTAAAGCTGAAGGAAAGGCTGAAACAGAGGCTTCTTTGGTAAAAAACATGCATCAAGCCGGCATGTCGATTGAACAACTTTCACATTTTACGGGCTTAGCACGCGCACATATTAAATCTATTTTAGACGCTTAAACCCTTCGCTGGCCCATTACCGGAAATCAGGAGTTCAAAATTGCATAAAAAAGGATAGAATGATAGTGTCTAGGCAAATTTGATTTTATTTTAATGGAATAAGGAGACTTCACAATGTTCGACGGCCTTAAAGATATGGGGAAGTTAATGAAACAAGCCAAAGAAATGAAGGAAAAAATGAAGCATGTCCAGGAGAAACTGAAAAAACTTAAAGTAACAGGGAAAGCTGAAGGCGGAAAAATCGAGGTGGTTATGACGGGTGAATTAGAATGTATTTCTATTACCATTGACCCTGGTTTGGTTTCTGCTAATCAAACGGTGAGCTTGCAAAAAGCCCTTTTAAAAGCAGTGAATGATGCTGCTTCTCAAGCCAAAAATTTGGCAACTTCTGAACTGTCTGACATTTCAGGCGGGCTCAATTTACCCGGATTCTAAACCCATCTAATGGAGGATCAAAACCCCCTTCTAGGACTTATTGGGCAGTTGTCAAAGCTGCCCGGGGTAGGGCCTAAGTCAGCCCAAAGACTGTCGTTTTTTTTCTTATCTCTGTCTCAAAAAGAAGTGGCCAATTTTGCGTCGGTTCTAACCGATACCCGCACCCGGATACGGTATTGTACGTCATGTTTTAACATTTCTTTTCAAGAGAGGTGCTATATTTGCCAAAACCCTAAAAGACACACACAAACTTTATGTGTCGTCGCAGAGCCTAGAGACATTTTTGCCATCGAGCGTACCCAAGAATATAAAGGCCGATACCATGTTTTAGGTGGGTTGATTTCACCTATCGATGGCATTCATCCAGAAGCGTTACGCATTGCCGAGCTTTTAGACCGGCTCAAACAAGAGGGGGTTGAAGAAGTGATTATTGCCCTTAATTCAACCATAGAAGGCGATGCGACTATGCACTATTTAACCCATTTACTTAAAGATATCCCTATGAAAAAATCAAAGTTGGCCTATGGACTCCCCGTTGGAGCGGATATGGATTACACGGATGAACTCACCTTGAGAAAGGCCCTCTTGGGCAGAACGGACGTATAGATGGGGCTTACCAAAAAAGATATTATCGATATTACTTCAAAAAAACTGCGTCGGTCTCAAAAAGAGGTTTCCGAAATTCTTGAAACCGTTTTAGAGGTAATACAAGAACGCCTAGCCCAGGATCAACCGGTTACTTTGGTTGGTTTTGGTCGTTTTGAAGTAAGGAAACGTGCCGCAAGAAAGGGTCGCAACCCTATTACCGGAGAGGTCCTTCAAATACCTAAGACAAAGACTCCGGCCTTTGCTCCTGGTGCTAGCCTTGTGTCGGCAGTGAAAGGGCACTAAATGGATTTAGATGGGCTTCAGAGGCTGATTGAGATTTTGCCACAAGGCGTTGCTGACTATTTAAGGTCCAGTCAGGAATGCGATGAGTTGCAAGAGGTCGTCTTAGATTTTGGTTATTTTCCTGAAATTCGGTTTGCCCAATCGATTCACCGCCTAGAGTCTCTGTCGCGAGTGAGCATCGAAAATATTCAAGAAGTGACCCAGAAAATCAGCGACTTTAATACCGATAATCGTGCAGGGCTTGAGCGCACGCTGCATCGCATTTCAGCTATTCGCAATAGGCATGGAAAAATTATTGGGTTAACATGCCGGGTAGGGCGTGCGATTCAAGGTACTTTAGACTTCATTCAAGATGTGATTGAATCAGGAAAAAATGTGTTGTTCTTAGGGCCTCCTGGAATTGGAAAAACCACCCAACTCCGAGAAGCCGCCCGAATTTTATCCGATAATTTTCATCGTCGTGTGATTGTGGTGGATACCTCCAACGAAATTGGGGGTGACGGAGACATCCCTCATTCGGGTATTGGTTCCGCACGAAGAATGCAGGTCTCTTCCCCCGATCGGCAGCACGCCGTTATGATTGAAGCGGTTGAAAATCACATGCCTCAGGTTATTATTGTCGACGAACTTGGAACCGAGGAGGAAGCTGCCGCCGCGAGAACCATTGCCGAACGGGGTGTGCAACTTATTGCAACTGCGCATGGACATACCTTGCAAAATTTGATTAAAAACCCCACCCTTGTCGACCTCATTGGGGGCATTCAAAGTGTCATTTTGGGGGACGATGAAGCCAAGTTGAGGGGTACACAGAAAACGGTTCTCGAGAGAAAAACCTATCCGACGTTTGATTGTTTAGTCGAAATTCGAGACCGTAATACCTCGGCGATCTATCACAATTTGGCCAGTGTGATAGATGCTTACTTGCGAGGGGAAGAAAGTGCGCCTGAAATACGTCAGCGTGCAGAAAATGGAGATATTTCCATTGAGCATCCCTCCCATGGCATTCAAGAAGATGTGACAGAGGCGATGGCAGACATTTCCGAAATCTGCAAACAAGTGCATAAAGAAGGACGCAGCAGAGAGGCGGCTCCGCAAAACGAGTCTGTTCGGCGTTTGCAAAAACAGGCCGCCTACACCCAGGGACTCAACGCAATGAGTATCGGCAAGGAGCCCTATCGTCGGGTGAGGGTGTATCCTAAATAACCATGTTTATGACATTCGAAGGCATTGAAGGCTCAGGAAAAACCACTCAAATTCAACTTTTGGCCCGCTTTTTACGTTCAAAAGGGCGAGAAGTAGTCACAACCAAAGAGCCTGGCGGAACCCTGCTCGGACATGCTATTCGGCAGTGGCTTCTCACCCCAACCGAGCCATTCTCATCACAATACTCTGAATTGCTTTTGTTTTATGTCGACCGTTTAGAGCATGTCGCAAAAGTGGTTCAGCCTGCTTTAGAGGCTGGAAAAGTGGTCCTGTGCGACCGTTTTATCGATTCTACAATAGCCTATCAAAAAGGGGGACGAGGCATGCCGGAAACCCTTATTGATACACTTACATGGGTGGTGCCTCTTAGACCGAATCTTACTTTTTTATTAGATCTATCGGTAGAAGAAGGCTTGAAAAGGGCTAAAAACAGGGCTGAACTAGATCGTTTTGAGCATGAATCACTCGCTTTTCATACCCGGGTAAGAAATACCTATCTAGATCAAGCACAAAAAGAGCCTGATCGCATTAAGCTCATTTCAGTTGAAAATAGATCAATTGAAGAGGTGGCAGAAAAAATACAGACCCTACTCAAACCTTAAGGCATCAATGGGATGCAGCGCCGAGGCTCTTTTTGCTGGCCAAATTCCAAAGACAATTCCAATCAAACTTGAAAAAATAAAGGCAATAACCACCGACAATGACGAAAATACAACCGTCCAACCTGCAAATGTCGACAAGGCCAAAGTCACGCCCCATCCCAATAAAATGCCCACAATTCCGCCTACTAAACTAATGACAACCGCCTCAATCAAAAATTGAATCAAGATGTCAGAAGGGGTTGCTCCCAAGGCCTTTCTAAGGCCAATTTCACGGGTTCTTTCTGTGACAGAAACCAACATAATGTTCATAATGCCAATACCCCCTACAAACAAGGAAATTCCGGCAATAGAGGCTAATAAAACCGACAATGTTTTGCTGGTAGAGGCTAGGGTGTCTTGAATGTCAGCCATGTTTCGCAATTCAAAAGCCTCTTCTTGTTTCAAGACAGGCACATGATGACGTTGATTCATTAACCCTTTGATCTGATCTTGAACTTCATCCATTTGAGACGCCTGATGGACCTCAATATCAATACTATCTACATAAACCTTGCCTAAAACCCGTTTCATCGCCGTAGACAGGGGTATGACAATGATATCGTCTTCATCCCTAAAGGTAGAGCCTCCTTTTTCAGGAAGAATACCAATCACTTGAAAGCGCATACGGTTTAGCTTAATAAATTCTCCAATGGGGTTTCGCGGAACGCTATCTGGGGTGTCTGCAAACAATTGTCTTACCACCGTCATGCCAATTAAAGCGACTTTTTCTCGGCCAGTGTCTTCTTTTTGGGTAAAGAAACGCCCTGTGCTAGGGTGGGCAGCATGAATATCTTGATAATAAATTTGAACGCCTGAAATAGGCGTGCTGTGGTTTTTCCCGCCATACTCTGTTTGGCCCTTGCCCGATACAGAAGCGCCTACACGTTTCACATTAAGAAGGGTTGAAATGGCTTTTGCATCGTCTAAGTTTAATCGGGTAGAAGCCCCAGAATCCATGCTGATCCCCCGAGATTGTGAATTTCCTGACCTCAATACAATCAAGTTAGATCCTAGAGAAGCAAGCCTTGCTTCAATTGATTTTTGGGCACCCTTCCCCAAGGCGAGCATCGCAATCACAGCAGCGACCCCAATTAAAATCCCTAAAACAGATAAAAAAGTACGGACCTTATTCGAACTCAGTGCCTTAAATGCCTGTTTAACATGTGCAGAGTTGCCTAAAATAAAGGCAAGAATCCATAATTTTTTAGAGGAAGCCGGTTTTTGAAGAGCGGGGAGTGCTAAAGGGGTGTCCATAAATCCGTCTTGCCGAGTATCCGACACTATCTTTCCATCCCTCATACGAATAATGCGATGTGCGTAAGCGGCGACTTCTTCTTCGTGCGTGACTAAAATAACGGTCATACCTTGTTGGTGTAGACTGCTTAATAAAGCCATAATATCACTCTGGCTTTTCGAGTCTAAATTTCCCGTAGGTTCATCAGCCAGTATAATAGACGGTGCGTTTATCAATGCTCGTGCAATAGCCACCCGCTGTTGTTGGCCTCCAGATAATTCATTCGGATGATGCTCCCGACGATCCCCTAGGCCCACTAAGTGTAAAAGTTCTTGAGCTCTTGAGGTGTCAGTGGTATTCGAAGAACTGTAAATAAGTGGCAAGGCAACATTTTCTAAGGCTGAAGTTCTTTTGAGCAGATTGAACTGTTGAAAAATAAATCCAATGCGTTGGGTGCGAACTTGAGCAAGCTCATTTTCACTAAGTGTTGATGTTTCTTTCCCCAAAAGTTGATAGCTCCCAGAATCAGGAACATCCAACAGCCCCAATACATTCATCAAGGTTGATTTTCCCGATCCAGAAGGCCCCATAATGGCCACAAATTCGCCCTGTTCAATGGTTAAAGAGACGTCGTCCAGAACGGTCAGCATGCTGGATCCCATGGGATATCCCTTGGTGAGATGGGAGCATCGGATCATGACTGAGATTTTCTCCCTTGAGGCCTGCCTGGCATAAACGGATTTGTACCCCCATTCTTTTTGCGGGAGAGACTCTTTAGCTCAGGGATATAGACACTATCCCCCTCATTAAGGCCGGAGAGAACTTCTGTGTTTTTTCCATCGCTCAATCCTGTTTCAATTGGGGTGAATACTGGTTTTTTATTCTTTTGAAATCCAATAATCACTTTTTGCAGCCCACGTTTTTCCTGAATAGCTTGAACGGGGACCAAGATAACCTCATGTTTCGAGTTCAAAATAAAGGACACATTGGTGGTCATCCCACTTTTAAGAAAAGAGGCTAATTTTCGAGGGAGCACATCCACTTGATAAATTGTGACGTTATTGACTGTTTGGGCTTCAAAGGCGATATGATCCACCCGTGCGGGGACAGGTCGACCTGGAAAGGCATCTAATTCTACAATAGCGCTTTGCCCTAATTTTAATTTTCCAATATCGGTTTCATCTACTTGTGCTTGAATTAACAGATGGTCAGATAACACCAGGATAGCATCGGAAGGTCCCATCGTTTGTCCAGGCTCCATTTTTCTGGAAATAACATCTCCTGTAATAGGGGCAATTAAGGGTGTTGGCTTATAGAGCTCTTCCCAGTGAGTCAGTTCATCTTTTCCTTGAATTCGGGCAATATCTAGCAAGGCCGACCGTTCCGTTGAGCTAATCCATGCCAACACCTGTCCCTTGACCACATGGTCACCTTCTTGGACCAAAATAGTTTCGACGCGACCTGAAATAGGAGACTTAATTTCGACTCTGTTTTGAGGAGCAACGACCCCTGTACATGAAATAGACACGCTAATATCTCCGCTAGTAATGGCCATTTTTGTATATTTAGGAGCTTCAGCTGTGGGATGCTGTTTATACCAAATTCCACCCCCCAACACGATCATCACAATCAGAATCCAAACCCATTTCTTTTTCACGTTAGAAACCCTTTCCCATTGTTTTTTCAAATTGTGCTAACCCAATCCAAGCATCTCGATGGCGCGCCAATTTTAATTTTTGTTGGGTAATGAGGTCACTCTCAATGACATCCCAGTTTTCAAATAAAAGCAGTCCCGTGTTGTATTGGGCTCTTGCAATCTCGGCACGTACCTGAGCAGCTTCAACGACACTTAATTGCAAGTGTTCAAGCTCAAGCGCTTCCTGAGCGCTTACAAAACGAGAGTTTAAATTTAAATAGGCCTGTGAATAGGCTTGTTCAATCAGCAGCTTACTCAGAGCTATGTCGGCTTTAGAGGACTCGAAATCATAAGGTGCACGATTTCCCTGAAAGAGAGGAAAGGAGAGGCTGATTTTTCCAAATATATCGGAAGACCCCGTGGTAAAAGGGTCTGTTTTCGCAGCACTTAATGAGGCGTTAAGAACAGGTAAATAAGCGGATTCGGTAAGGACATAGCTTGCCAAAGCCACTTGATAGGCACTCTGCGCTTCCCTAACAGCGGGAGTAAGCTTTGCCAATGAGTGAAATTCAGAAGGCGACTCTAAACGCACAGTTTCTGAAGACGAAGCCACTTCAATGGCTTTGTCTAAAGGAAGCCCCATGATATGTAAAAGTGTCTGCTGAGCCACACTCACATCCCGTTTTGAGTGTTGAAAATCCAAAGCCGCTTGATCGGCTTGAATCTTAGCCCGTAAATAGGACCCCTTATGTTCTCGTCCTGCTTGATATCGGGCATAAACTAAAGCTGAATTCTGATCCCGTCTTTTAGAAATAGATTCTGCTAACTTTATCCACTCTTGCCCAAACCAAAGCTGAGCATAGGCTGTAATCAGGTCGAGACGAACCCCTGCTAAGGTGTCTTGCCAATGTGCATTTTCACCTTCAAGGTGTGCCTGAGCTTTCCACTCTTCGGGCCGATTCAGTAAACCAGGAAAAAGTCTCTGTGAGGCGAAAATACCAAGTGAAGACACACTAGGCATGTTCGTGTTCGAAAGATCTTGAGAATAACTTCCCTGAAGACTCACGGAAGGCAAATAGCCAGAGCGCCCGATTCCTATTTCAGTGTCTACTTTTCGCAATGCCTGCTTTTCAATGGATAATTCCGAGTTGGCATTCAAGGTTTCACGTACACAGTCAGACCAAGTGAGGGGATCGCCATGAACAGATGCGGAAGTTAAAAAGAACACCAGCATAAAAAATAAAACGCAGAAACGCATCGTGTAAATCCTTACTCACATAAGACAGTCTTCGTTATAAAAGGTTCCAATAAAATCCGTGTTTAAAAAGTGCCTGTTAGGGGAAGAGTATAAACTGGTAGCCTAAAAATTGTAAGTTGAGGTATAATGCATGTCGGTAATTAGGGTAGAAATTACTTAAGGAGGTTATGATCATGAAGAGGCAGTTTTTACGTATCATGCTCCTTGGTTTTTGCCTGTCCGTTTTGGGCATACAGAGCCTCCTGCTTGCTGTTCCTGGACGAATGTCCTATCAAGGAAAATTAACCGATAGCTCTGGGGCCCCCCTTAATGGTCTGTTTAAAATGACTTTTTCCCTCTATTCAGGGCCCTTGGATGGGACTCCTGTTTGGAGCGAGATATATGACAATGCCTCAAAAATCACAGTGACAAATGGCTATGTTAATCTTGAATTAGGCAGTGTTGTGACGCTTAATGCGTCTGTTTTTTCTATTAGCAAAGCCTATTTGGGAATTAAAGTCGAATCGGATGCAGAAATGACCCCTCGCGTTGCTATTCAAACGGTTCCCTTTGCCTTTCAGGCAGAGCAGGCAGAACGAATAGGTGGTTTTACACCCTCACAATTTTTAAGAAGCGATACAGATACGCTGTTTATTAATGGGAAGGTAGGGATAGGAACCTCTGCCCCGGATTCAAAACTTCATGTCGTAGGTGCGACACATATTGAGGGTGCTTTGCAAGCCGGAACGATTACAGGAACTTCCTTCGTCGGAGATGGATCAAAGCTTACCAATATTTCAGCGGGAAGCTTTAGCAGTACCGTTCCTGTAGCCAATGGGGGGACAGGTGCCGTTACCCTTAATGGCATTCTCAAGGGCAATGGTACCAATGCGATCACAGGGCTCACCGGTGCCACAAACTATGCCACAAAATGGACCGATGCCACGACGCTGGGGTCTAGTGCACTTCTTTACGACAACGGAACGATGGTGGGGATAGGTACCTCACACCCCACTAAACTGCTTCACGTGGGTGGAAGTGGCTTGATAGAATCAAGTCTGCAAGTAGGTGCTCATTTAAGCGTGTCAGGAAATGTGATTGCAGGGGGGTCGCTGACGGCTTCCAGTTTCTCTGGAAACGGAGAGGCCTTAACAAACTTAAATGCTAACAAAATCGCCAGCGGTATTCTTTCTGTGTCATTGGGTGGTACCGGAGCCACCGATGCGACCACGGCGCGAATACAATTGGGTATTACAAGCCCATTGGCTCTTCGAGGAACCATCAATAATGCCGATTGGTCCGGAGAATCACTCAGTGTACATAACGGAGGCACAGGCACAACGACGCTGACAGGAATGATTCAAGGAAACGGAACTTCCCCCTTTACAAGCATCACGGGCGTTTCTCATTATGTGGCAAAATGGTCCAGTGCCAATGCCATAGGAACGAGTAGCCAACTTTACGATAACGGTTCTTTTATAGGGGTTGGAACAAGTCTGGCCACAGCAGGATATAAAATGAATATTCTAGGCGGGGTGTTCGTGACAGGCAATCTCACCCTCACCGGTGCACTGCGTGCCCAATCGCTCACTGGAAGTGGAGAATCGGTGACCAATATCAGTGCGGCCAATATTTCAAGTGGGGTGCTTCCAATTCTTTATGGAGGTACAGGCGCTAGTACTGCGACTGGGGCAAAAGCAAATTTAGGCATTACTGTCAGTAACAGCGATTGGTCAGGGACTCAATTGGGTGTGTCCAACGGGGGAACCGGAGCCACCACCTTAACAGGGCTTGTTAAAGCAAATGGCACCAGCCCGATGACTGGGCTGACAGGGGTAGCACATTACGCAACAAAATGGACCGATGCAAATACCGTAGGCGCCAGCAGTCTTGTCTATATGGACGATACAATGGTGGGCATTGGCACCACGGATTCTGGGTATAAACTCAACGTAGCAGGATCCCTCAGGTCAACCTCGCTGGGTGTCTCAGGGAATGGCGTCGTCTCTGGAACCTTAACGGCAGGGTCATTGAAGGGGATTGGCACCTCTATTACAAACTTATCTGCAGCAAATGTGTCTACGGGTGTTTTGCCTATTCAATATGGCGGAACTGGGGCGACAACCGTGACCGATATGAGAGCCAACTTTCAGCTAGGTAGCTTGTCTCAAAAAAATAAAATAGACAACAAAGATTGGAATGGGAATGGGGAGGCGCTGTCTATCTCTCACGGAGGAACGGGTGCGATTGATGAGGCAACGGCCCGATCTAACCTAGGCATCACCAGTCCCTTAGCTACACGCAGTACAATTAGCGATGACGATTGGTCAGGAACGGGACTCACTGTGTTACACGGAGGGACCGGAGTCACCTCGTTATCAGGAATAATCAAGGGAAACGGCTCTTCTTCTTTTTCAGGAATTACCGGAGCAACCAATTATGTGACAAGATGGTCAGACAATACGACAATTGGTGCCAGCAGTCTTATTTTTGATAATGGCACAATGGTGGGCATTGGCACCACGGCAAGCGGATTTAAACTCAACATAGCGGGAAGTGAAAAGGTGGGTAGCCTTCAGGTGACAGGAAGTGCCACTATTGGAACAGGCTTGACCGTGGGTGGGGTGCTTACTCTTCCTGCGAATGGCCTGGCACTGGGCACCACCCAACTGGTAGCCTCAGGGGGGAAGATAGGCATTGGAACCCCCTCTCCAGAAGAAAAACTTCACGTAGCTGGAAATATGAAAGTCGATAACACTGTCTATATTCTAGGCGATGCTGTGATTACCGGGGCCCTCAGCGCCTCTACAACAAGCTTTGCAGGGCGGCTCACACTTCCCTCAGAGGGTCTGTCTATAGGCACCACACAGCTAGTGGCAACAGGGGGGAAAATAGGGATTGGAACAAGCGCCCCAGAAGAAAAGCTTCACGTAGCCGGAAATGCAAAGGTCGATGGAACCCTTGCCGTGGTTGGAAATACAAACTTGAGCGGAACCCTAACCTTGCCCTCAAATGCACTGGCCGTAGGGACCACTCAATTGGTGATTTCAGGTGGAAAAGTGGGCATCGGTACGACGGCCCCTTCTCAACTTTTGGAAGTGGCGGGAAATGGCAAAATCAATTCTGATTTAACCGTAGCAGGCCTCACACAACTAGGCGGAACCTTAACGGCTGCGGCTGCAAACTTTAGTGGGGCTGTGACGCTTCCTGTCAACGGACTCTCTATTGGCACGACTCAACTATTTGCTCGAAATGGAAGAGTGGGTATTGGAACCACCGCTCCTGCACAGGCTCTCCATGTGGCAGGCAGTACAAAGATAGACACCCACCTTTATGTCACCGGCAACACCTATATGACCGGAGATGCCACCATTTCAGGGACATTACACAGTTCTAATATCGATGGCACGGCCTCGACATTTACAACTATCGGAGTGGCTCAAAATGGTCTTGCAGTGGGTACAACTCAACTCATAACAACCTCAGGAAAAGTGGGTATTGGAACGTCGGCTCCTTCCCAGTTACTTCACGTCGCAGGCAGTGAAAAAATCGACTCTAATCTCTATGTGACTGGAAATGCCTATGTGTCAGGGACACTCTATGCAAATGCTACAAACTTATCGGGAAGCTTAACTCTTCCTTTGAATGGATTGCAAATCGGAACCAGTCAATTATCCGCCTATAATGATCGTATTGGAATTGGAACAACGACACCTTCGACAAAACTCGAAGTGGCAGGAACCGCAAAAATCGACTCTGATTTTACCGTTTTAGGCAATACCCACGCAGAAGGGTTAGTGGCAGGGGCGGGAACCTTCTCGACACTCAGTGTCGATACCAATCAATTTTCAGTAGCAAGTGATACGCTAGCCGTATCCAATGGCAGCGTCGGTGTTGGAACCTCTGCTCCCACAGAAAAATTAGATGTGTCTGGTGGCAATATCAGAACGTCTGGGGCCTATAAAATTGCAGGCAATACCGTCTTGAGCAGCGCTACATTAGGGTCAAGCATTTTATCCAGTTCCTTAACTTCAGTCGGTGTTCTTTCAAGTTTAGCGGTTGCTGGGGCCACATCCCTTTCAGGGTCTCTTGCCCTTACAAATGACAGCTACACCGCGGGCGGAATTTTAAAAACAACCTTAGGAACAGGTGCCGTCGTTGTCTCTTCCGTCTCTTTAGCAAGTGACGTGAGTGGTGTTCTTCCTGTATTAAATGGGGGGACAGGGTCAAGTACACAAACTGCTGCCAGAACCAATTTGGGTTTAGGGACTGCTGCAAGCCCTGCCTTTACCGGACTCAGCCTGTCAGGCGGCGCTGCAATGGGGGGTAATTTAGGTGTGGTTGGAAATGCCATTGTGACGGGCAGCTTGCAAGTAAAAAATGGATTAAACGCAAGTTCACTAAATGTTCCCGGAGTCTTAACCCTGTCAGGAACCGCGGGAATTTTGAAAGAAGCGGCGAATGGTGTCGTGACCCCCACAACAATAGATATTGCAGGAAGTGATATAACCGGAACACTACCCTTAACAAGAGGCGGTACAGGACTCACGGCTGCACCTACCAATGGCCAACTTCCTATTGGAAATGGGTCCGGATATACACTTGCAACGCTGACAGGAACGACAAGTCAAGTGAACGTGGCTAACGGCTCGGGGAGTATTGTGTTAAGTTTGCCTCAAAATATGCATACCAGTGCTGCCCCAACGTTTAGCCGAATGACCTTATCTGGGACGTCGGGAACACTTCTTGGCGTAGGCACTACCCAACTGGTTGTGACTACGGGGGGGAGTTCAGGCGTAGGCATTGGAACTACCGCTCCAGGCTATTCGTTAGATGTGGTAGGGGTTATACACGCTACACAAGGGATAAATACGGGCGGAGGAACTAAACTTCTTTACAGTAAAACTTTGCTGGGATCAGGTTTAGGCATTAGCGGAACCGGATCCCTCTATGGGCCAGATAGCTCAACCCTGACCATCAGTCATCCCACCGTGAATCAAGCGTCTGTAACAAACACAGGCTCAACCATTATTCAGTCTATAGGGCTAGACATCTATGGCCATGTCAATAGCTTGAGCAGTGTAAGTCTGGATACCCTTTATGCGGCTGTGGGTGCGGGGGCCACTTCTGGGGTAAGTGCGGGAACAACCTCGGGAACATGGGACACCTCTTCTTCTGGTGGCTATGATCTGACTTCTCCTCAATATTCGCAAGCGACTATTGGTATTACCTCGGACACAAGTGCCACCCTCACTTATGCTATTCCATCCGGATATAAAACGGCTTATATTTCATTTTATGCTGGGCTCACGGGCGGCTATGTGGATATTTATGGGGTAAATCTAGGCTCCTATTATTTCATTCGCAGAATCAATACCTATGCCGTGGCAGGCACCAATATGGTTGCTGTGGCAGGCACTGGTCTTGACAATACCTATACTTCTTTGCAAATAAGAAATAAGAAAGGCACCTTTAACTTCACAGGAATTGGTTTTTCCATAGACAATAAAAAAGTCGGTCAAGAAACAGGGTTTGTGCATTGGGATAACATTGCGAATAATCCCTTTACCTATTCGGGCTCTAATTTTGGCACCACAACCCGTATGGGAATAGGCACAACCGAACCTGATGCGACAGCAGCCCTCTTGGTGCAAGGGGCCGGAAATAGTGTGAAAGTTCGAAGCAATAATGCCAGTGGCTATTCAAGCTTAGGAATTGGAAGAACAGGCTCAGAATTAGAAATCGGCGTTGCGGGTGCAAGCAATGACCTCATTACAGGAACTGTGCTAGGCGATTCAGCAATTAAGCAAGTCGATTCCACTAAAAAACTGCACCTGGGATACGCAGGCACCCTTGTCATTAGAACAGGAAATGTGGGAATTGGAACAACAACCCCTGCTTATCCTATCGATTTTGGTACCACTGGGGGTAATAAATTGGCTATTTCTACCAATGGCGGATTTTCAGGGTTTGGAGTAGATGTCTCAGGGCCTGATCCCCTTCTAAAAGTAATGGTTCCCAACAATGGAGCGGTGTCTTTTGGAAGCCCTTCGGTAGATTTTATGCGGTTTAATGGCACCGGAAAATTAGGAATAGGAACCACCTCTGGAGCCACATTGACGGATGTGTTAACCGTCAGTGGAAATCTTCAGTTTGCAACCAATTCAAGCCAATATCCTAAAAGCCTTTCGTCTTATTCAAGCTCAGCAATGGCAACGAGTCTGAATATGAGCGTGAACTATGTAGAAGCCAATCGGGTTTTAACAAACCCTGGGGCCGCATTTTCAATAGATGTCTCCGGTGGAAGTTCGCCTCTCTTTAAATGGTATTACCGTGGTGCAAATGGTACGCCCTCTACCAATATGGTATTAACCTCTGCTGCCGATTTGGGGCTAGGTATCACGACGCCTCGTGGGGGAACACCTGGCCAAGGAGGAGCCCCTTCAGGGACGACTCGCATTTTTACAATCTCGAGCTTAGGTCAATCGGTTGTGTTTATTAAAAGTGCCAATTCAAACAATCTAGCCACACTTGCCCTATCGGCAAATGGTTCCGCAGCCAATGATACCCATATCAATCAAAATGCGTCTGGCGAGCTTTATTTTTATCAATATTCAGCGGGGGCAGAAACCATGCGCTTAGCCGCCACAGGCAACGTAGGGATTGGAACCTCTACTCCTAGGGAAAGACTAGACGTGGCAGGCAGCATTCGCATGAGTGGCAGCGGGTATCTTAAAGGGGCTATTTCTATAGGTGTGGGCGGTACAGGCGGTATTCAAATCGGTAAAACAAGTGAGGGATACATTCAAATTGTCCCTCAAGGCGACCAATATGCGGGGCTTCTTACGGATAGAACTAACGGATTTTACTTTGATAAAAAACTTAATTTGGCATCTGGAACAGGCATTGGGACTTCTGCAGGAAACATGCTTATCCACACGGCAGGTGTTCCTAGAATTGTTATCGATAGCACACAAGGAAATGTTTACATAGGTACGTCTCCGGGAATAGGGACAACCTTGGTGGGTTATGGGGGTCTCCCAAGCGATATGACCAAGGCTATGGTGCTCTCTACAGGTGTGGCGAATAATTCAAATTCACCTGCACATACGGTCATGGAAATTAGAAGTACAGGAAACTCAACAAACAAGGCAAGCCTGTTATTTTCTGCCAATACCTCTGTGGCCAGTGATACCCAACTGACCACCTATTCAACAGGCAAGTTTGCCGTGATACAGCTTCAGTCAATAGGTGGCACGGTGACAGCCGTAGAGGCCCTCACGATTACACCCAATCGAAAACTAACCATCTCTGGGAGTAATTTTGGTTCAACCGGCAGTTTAGTGGGGATCAGCCAAACCAATCCACAACAAGCCCTTCATGTGGGAGGAACCATCCGGATGGATGGCGAACTTATGGGCGGAGCCGGAGCCAATAATGCCGTAAGAATAAAAACCGGAGCAACCGGATATATCGATATGGGAACACAATCTTCCGGAAGTGATATCTATGGAAATGTGGCAAGCAACACTACCTTGGGTTCTAGTGGAGGCATTAAATTCAAAGTAGGGGCTTCCTCAGCTACAGCAGCCGGAATAGACGCCCTCACAATCTCAAGCACTGGAAATGTGAATGTGACTACTTTTTATACTCAAAATGGATCCGGGATTTTAAAAACGTATAATTTTAATTTTTGTGTACCTGTTTCTTATAACAACAGAAGTTGCACACCAGGCTGGAACTCTAAGAATCTGACTTTTGCAAGCACGGATGATGGGTGGATTGCCGATAATGGATCTTCTGGAATTGGGAATGGGGGAAGCGGAGGAACGACTTTATACTATTGTTGTAATTATTAAGTCATGATGCAGCGTGTTTCTTCAGCCTCCTTAGGAGTTTTTAGGGTTTTATTTGGCCTTTTGACGATTGCTTATTGTACCAAAAGGCTCTATTTGCAGCATTGGCTTTTACCTGGATTTAGATATCATTGGTTTTGGCTTCAGCATATTCCAGAGCCCTATCCCGTGGTGCTTCCCACCCTCATTATAGGGGCTGCACTGTGTGTGGGGATGGGAGTGGGTTCTCGTTTTTTTTCTTTCTTATTAGGATGTTCTTTTGTTTACTATGTTTTGTTAGACCAACGGTTTAATACACCCTTACATCTGTTAATTATTTTAATCGCTTTTTTAATGAGTGTGATTCGAGCAGATTGGGGATGTTGGGCTCATATTAAAAAAGGAATCCCACCCTCAGAAATAGCCTTGTGGCAGGTGAGTGTTTTTCAAATTCAGTTTGGGCTGGTATTTGTTTTTTTAGCAGTATCAAAATTGACAGATGCGAGCTGGCTATCGAGTGTGGCGGTTTCTCAATTAGCCGGAAAATTAGACCACTATTCCATATTGAAAGAATGGTTGTTGACGCCTGCAAGTGCCTTTATTTTTTCTGTGTTAGGCCCTTTTTTAGAAATAGGAGCTCCAGCACTATTGTTTTTTAAAAAGACAAGACTGACGGCTTTTTGGTTTTTTACAGGCTATTATGGGATCGTTTTTTTAACCCTTGTTTCAGCTAAGACAGTGCATCAAAGCGTTGAAACCTGGACTTTTTTTTGGATGTTTTTAGTGGCTGGAATGACCCTCTTTTTTTCTCCGGATTGGCCTATAAAAGCCCTGGATAAGCTCAGAGAACTAGGCAGAACCTTTCATTGTAAAGGGCGTGTTCAAACTCAAAAACACATAGGGAAAGAATGGTTATGGATAATGGGCGTATTATTTATTCTTCAATTTTCTTTCTGGAGTTTAGAGATGTCAGGAATTCTTCCGCCTGTATTTTCATGGTCTGTGAATCCACTTCATGAAATAAAAGGAGGCTTGTCTTTTAGCGTAGTCTCAAAAATGACGGGTCAGTCGAGACACTATCGACTTTCTGAGGTGGCAAGAAAACTCTCTAACTTCACACAAGATCCTTATCTCGTATGGCTGGCTGCCCAGAAAATTCAAGAAAGGGCATTGGCAGACCCTCAAATGGGACCTGTTACCATATCGGTTCGTTGGTATGGAGGGAACCCCTTAGATGTGCCTTATTTATATATTAACTCTGAAACAGACATCAGTAAGATGACCTATGAAGAGTTTAAATCTGCCGTTGAAAACTCTAAAGGTAAATATCTATTGCCGCCAATACGATCAAGAGTGGCTATCCCCGATTCATTAAGAGAGGCTCAATTTAGAATTGCACCCAACCCGACATATAACATGGTGGCCCCTGTTTTAGGGGAAGATCCCATGAAAGATGAATAAGGGGACGGACTAAGACAGGAGAAAAATCTCCTTACAGTGCAGCAAGAAAAGCTGTCCGCATGTGAATAGCTCCCATGCTAATAAATTAAAAAATAAGCGGCTCCATCAGGGGCCGATTTGATAGCCTCTAAAGTACGTGCGCGATCCTTTTTTCCTCTGGATTCAAGGCTAAATCTTTTATTGATAGAGTCTCTTAGTTCAGAATTAGCATGCTTTTTATCGGAGGGGGATGCCTCTAGAATATTACTAGAATTGTTTTTTTCAAGATGGGTCAAATACAGCTCTTTGAGCTGAGTTTGTTCTTCAGGAGACATCCCGCCTGCCTCCATAGAAAGTTGCCGAGAGATCTTTTCTGCATAGGCAAGCCGCACAACACGGCGACGGTAGCGTTTGAAAGCAGGGAATTGGGTCTTTTGTTCGGGTGTCAGAAGCACGACTACTTTTTTGTCGGCCTCTAGTACCGTTTTTTTGATGATCTCAGCTCTAGAATCGCTTGGAAGTGCAGATAGCGACATAGAGGCAGGGCTATTGAAATCGGCATGCACTTTGTCATAAATAGAAACGATTTCTCGTGCCTGTTCATCGGTTAAATGAAGCATGTCAACCATTTTATCGATGCAGTGACTTTTCATTTCATAATAGTGGCGGGCTTCTACTTTTTCTGAGGCTTTTGTGTGCATTTCGTCGATGCGGGAAACCCCTCTCAGACGAGAAACTTTAATTAAAGTTTCAGCTGCTTTCGTTTCAAGGTCATCAAAACGGGCATTTGCATATATAGATGAAAACAAGGGAAAAAGACAAACAGTCGTCAAAAAAAACTTTGAACGCAGATTGAAAATCATAAAATATCCTCCCTGTGATGCCGTTTGATGCTAGGCAATTATAGCATAAAAGGCTGTTTTAAGGGAGAATCCACGGGTTATGTGAAAAGTGGCTATAGGTTGCATCGGACATGTTGGCTTGAGGGTCAATAAGGGGCCTCGCCGGTAAAAAATTTATTGAAATATTGCTTGAAACGGTGATAGTGGGCGTATAGCCCCATGTGGACTGGGTCTTATCTCTGAGAGAGTGAGCATAGTCTAAGACCATATGAGGATCCATACAAAACTTGAGATATTGAGCTTGAGTTAACTCTAGGGGATACACCTCCTGTGTGACATGCGTCTTTGGATTTTTGAGGATAAATGTAACAGAGCCTGTTTTGGATATGATTTTCATCGTCCAGGAAAAATAAAATCCTTCGCAGGTCCAAAAAAAATCGTTTCCAATCAACCAATGCCTTAAGGGAAGAAAAACTTGAATGCTGACATATACAGAGAGAAAAAAAAGAACCCATGCTCTTCGAGGGTGGATGGAGGGTTCCGCGTGAAAGTCCTGTGCCTGTCGACGGCAAAATAGCTTTAGTTTAGATAGGGTGTGCGCAGGAACAAAGACAACGAGCCCAAGCCAGTTTAAAAGAGGAAAAAAAGTGTACCAAGGATACGAATAGCTGCCTTGAATATAAAAAGGAATGGCTAAATGGAGAGAGGCTTGCACGCATCCGATGCCGATAATGCCATAGAATAAAGGCTCAGAAAAACGCTTCCAACAGGCACAGGCTAAGCCCAGACATGCCAGCAGAAAAAAGCACGCCGTATCTAACGAGGCGATAGAAGAAGAGCAGGCAGGAAATTCTAAAAAGTGATAGGTCCATTTTTGTGACAAAATGACCGCGTAGCCTCTTATCAGAGTGCCATTTAACCAAGCCAGATGCAGTCGGAATAGACCTGAAAAAAAGGCCCACACAATCCATTGAAATTGAAACAGTCCGATATACCACCAAGGCACGCTTTGTTTGTGAGTCTCTGGAAGCAGGGCGAGAAGAAAAGCGGTAAGAAAAATCAAATAGCCGTAATCATGATAAAGCGTGGTATCGAAAAAAAACAAATAGCCATAGCCCAGAAAAAATCCCCAACACGACAGCCGATAACCCCATCGCCCCAAGATAATGCCTAGGGCGCAGAATCCCATCAAAATGACTAAAAGATACAGCCCTGATAAAGAAAGTTGAGGCAAAGGAAGGCCTAAATAATGAGAATGAAAATCGGGTAAAAAATAGAGTTTTTTAAGAAGATCCCAGTAAATATAGCGACATAATTC
>JAHFDB010000073.1 GCA_023249195.1 bacterium
AGCAGAAACCCCCAGTACATAGGGGTCGGCTAAGGGGTTTTGTAAAACACCCTGAAAGGCGGCGCCTGCAGTGGCTAAACAGGCACCTACTAAAAAGGCCGTTAAAAGCCGAGGCAGGCGAATTTCAAACAGGACCTGTGTTTCGATATGCGAAAGATGTAAAAGATGGCTGGAAGGGATGTGGATAGGCCCTGAGAAGAGTCCTATGGCTAGAATCCCTAGGGTTATCGCAAATAGGCTTCCCCAAAAGGCGAGGGGATGTTTTATTGGGCCCATTGTTTTTCTAGCTCTGCAATGGCTTGTGGAAATCGAGGGCCTGGCCGTAAGAGTAAATCTGGGTTTAGGGTGGTAATGAGGTGGTGGCTTTGAACAGCTTTGAGCGAGGAAAAACGGGGTGAGTTTAGTATTTGATCGGTTAGTTGCGGGTTCGTAAGAATAAGATAGTCTGGGTTCAGTTTTAACAGGGCTTCAATACTGAGTTTGGGATATTCAAGTGTTGTTTCCACGCAATTTTGAGCTCCGGACAAGGCGAGTATATCTGAAATAAAGGTGGGACGGCCTACGACGAGTAACGGTTCTGCCCAAAGGATGACGGCTACGGTGGGGCGGTGTTTGTTTTTTTTGGTCAGCTGTGCGACTTGGTTTTGACAGGATTGAATGAGATTTTGTGCTTGTGTTTGTTTGTTTGTGAGGGCTCCAATGTGGGCGATGAGTCTATAAACGTCTTGAATTGATTTTGCCGTGGGGTAAATAGTGACAGGAATACCTAACTGCTTCAGTTGATTTTGAGCCAAATTGAGATGATCGGCAATGCCTATAATGCGGGTAGGGGATAGTGAAAGTATTTTTTCAGTTTGAGGGCTGAAAAAAGCCCCAATTTTAGGACATTTTTTGGCCTCTTCTGGAAAATTACATGCGGTGGTGACTCCGACAATTTCAGGTCCAGATCCAAGGGCAAATAAAATTTCAGTTGAGGCAGGAGATAAAGAGATAAGGCGAGGAGTCGCAAAAGTCACACCTGAAAAGGCTAGAATCACGCATAAAATACGTAAAAACATTTTCTAAAAAGGTTCTGAGGCTTTGCTCTTCAGTAACATGTCGAGAATGCTACGTTTTCCAATAACAATTCTAAAATCCGTTCTAGTCGGGATGGGTTGAAGCGTGGTGAGGGTAAATTTACTCGCAGAGTTGAAATTGTGATCAATAATTTTCACAAAGAGTGTCTGGTGTTGATAGTGAAGGGTAAGGGTGTCTTCTTTGATTAAAACGTCTCGATAATTTTGATCGATTAAAATGCGATGGGTGTCAATGCTTTGCGCGGGAACGGTTACTGTAATTGGTGTGGTGTCGAGAAAAATAGCTGTGGCCAGCAAAAGACCCAGTGTTGCCACAATGCTGCCTTCAATCCAGTTAATGGTTTCTGAGAAATCTTTTTTGGCAAGGGTGGTGATCCATTTATCCAGCATGGGTGTCCTCCAGAAGCGGGATCAGCTTTTCAATGAGCATATCGACCTCATCTGTTTTTTCGCATTGTTTGCAGATCCATTTGAGCTCAATAGGAGGGCTATATTGAGGAAGCTCTTGCAGGTGCTTTTCAAGCCGCTCACAGGCCATAAGAGCCCCTTCGTTAGGGGTCTCCGGCAAAGCGATCCAGAAGCGTCCATCGCTTTCATAGCTGACATAATCGACTTCTCGCATAAAGAGGCTAATGGTGAGGTGAATATCGTCAATAAATTGATCGAGGGCTTTTTCATCCAGATGCTGCTGAATTTTATCAAAATGGATCAACTTAAAGACTGCCAGAGAGACGGGCCTGTCATAGCGGCGAAGGGTTTTGAGAAGAAACTGAAGTTGATGGGCAAACTGTTGAAAACCACCAAATTGAAGTTCATAGAGCTTATAAAAGAGCCCTTTCTTTTCCATAAGTTCTGAGGCGTGTCCCGATTCGGCAATGTTTCCGTCATTACCAATGACGATAATAGTGTCTACGGTTTTAATCGAGCTTAAACGATGGGCAACCACAATGACGGTTGTTTTCCCTCTGAGTTTTTCCAGTGTTTTTTGGATTTGTTTTTCTGACTCACCATCAAGGGAAGACGTAGCCTCATCAAAAATAATAATCTTGGGCTCTCTTAGGAGGGCTCTTGCAATGGCGATTTTTTGACGTTGACCACTCGATAAATGGGTTCCCTTTGGGCCAACCTGGCTGAGATATTGGTCTGGCAATTCCATAATAAAATCGTGAGCATCTGCCATTTTAGAGGCTTTGAGAATGTCTTCATCGGAGACAGAGGTTTCGATTCCGAAGGCAATGTTGTCACGGATGGTGCCATAAAAGAGGCAGGCATCTTGAGAAATCAGGCCGACCTGTTGACGCAGGTAAGACACTTTGATCTGGTTGATATCGAGTTGGTCAATCAAAATTTGGCCTTCATTGACGGGATAAAAGCGAAGCAAGAGGTCGATGATGCTGCTTTTTCCAATGCCCGATTTCCCCACGATGGCCACTGAACCTCCCTGGGGAACTTCAAAACTGATATTTTTAAGAATTTGCCTTTGGTTATCATAACTAAATCCGACATTTTTAAACTGAATATTTCCCAGTAGGGGAACAATTTTCCCGTCTTCGTGTTCTTTATACTCGACAGAGTGATTTAAAATATCTGCAATGCGATCGAAAGAGACGCTAGATACAATAAATTGGTTATATAAAGACGAGATGCTATCAAACGGAGATTGCAACATGGCGATATAAGAGGTGATAGCCACAACTTCCCCGAGGGTGAGTTGACCTCGGATAAGACAATACCCTGTATAGACCCCTAAAATCATCACCCACGTGCGATTTAAAATTGTTGAAATAATGGTATAGCTGGAGGTGGTGAGCTTTTGCTTGCGCTCAATAAAAAACAAACTGGATACTTGATTAAGCAGTTGATCTACTTCCATCGACCATGTGTGAAAAAGTTTGATAAGTTTAATATTGGAGAGACGTTCTTCGAGTAAATCAAAAAGACGCGAATTCATTTCCTGGGTTTCTTGATTCACATTTCTTAATTTATGGGCAAAATAATGGGTCTGCCAAAAGTGCAGAGGCACTCCCACTAAGGCAATGCATGTGAGTGAAATGTTCATTGAGAAGCAGATAACCAAGAGCACCACCAACTTGATTAAGGCACTAAACAGGGTCGGAATAGTCCCCAGAACGGTATTTTCTATTACCTGTAAGTCGTCCGTCATGCGATAGATGAGGTCTCCGGTTTGGTGTTCTTGAAAAAATCGAAGGGGCAGACGTTGGATTTTAGAATAAAACTGAGCGTAGAGTCGTTTGAAAACATTTTGGTTGATATAAAGGTCGGTAAAAGAACGCAAGATGCTTAAAAGGTTTAGAATAATGGTTAAAACCAAGGGCAAAAGCGAAAAGGTCAGCAACATGCTGAGGTCTTTATAGGGATAAATATAGTCAAAAAGAACCCTCAAAATTAAGGGGGGCAATAGCATGCCCAACTCGATAAAGTTTCCCACCACAAAAGAAAGGAGAATTTTATCCCAATAGGGGAGACTAAGTTTTGCAAAACGCCAAAAATGTTTCATGTGCTGTGACATAAGGAATAGCCACATTCTACCATAGAGACAACCCATGATGTCATGTGCTATATTTCAGGCATGGTTATCCATGGTTTGCTTATTGTTGAAGATGAGCCTAATCAGTTGCGTCGTTTGGTGAACCTGTTTAAAGATGCCTATACCGTTTATCCTGCAAAAACTGGGGCAGAAGCCATTGCTCTGTTTAAACTGCATTCGTTTGATCTTGATCTTATTATTCTAGATATTAATTTGCCCGATATGTCTGCCTTTCAAGTGCTGAATGCCTTTGAAAAAATTTGTTTTGCTGGCGTGCCACCTACGATTATTCAAACATCTTATCAAGATGAAGGGTGGATTGAATCCATGCTGGGGGAATATCGCGCCTTAGCCTATTTAATGAAACCTTTTTCAGACGAAGATATCGAAGCGTGTATGAAGACGGTGTTGCAAGCCGATCCTTTGGTTTTTAAATGGACTCACACAGAGGAACACACGCGTGTTATGGTGCTTATTAATCATATTCGTGATTATTTGTTTCGCAAGGTCGATCTGATGGAAGAGCCTCAGAAATCGCATGTGATGCCCTCTGTTGTAGAGCTTTTTCAGGTCTATGGGGGTCGCGAATCAGAAGACACTCATATAAAATTTAAACTCAAAAACTCATTGAAACCCATTTTAGATCTGGTGTCTTCGGTATCCTTATTTACTTTCCCAGAGGCTGATCTTGTAAAAATTGGGTTTTTAGGATCTTCTGAACTAGAAAACATGGTCCAAGAAAGCCTTCTTCAAAAAGAAGGCCTTTTATTTGAGTTTGGGAGGATTTCTACTCACACCCCAAATGGGCTATTGGGCTATGATTTTATTCTGGTCGATTTAGACTCTGAATTACCCTCGGTTATTGCAACCCTTCACCAATCCTCAAAAGACAATTCTGAGATGTTGGGTCCCTATATTATTGGGTTAACCCTTGGGGTTGAACATGGTGTTCTAGAAGAAGGTATTCGCAATGGCATGCTTTTGGGTCTTCATCGTGAGGAGGCGATTCGCAAGCACTTGCATGACCGTCTTGTGAGATTCGCCCAACGCAGAAATGAAATTAGAGCCTTAGAATATGTGGTGGAATATATCGTATAAAACTTAGTCAAATAAATGTGTTTTATGAAAATTTCCA
>JAHFDB010000037.1 GCA_023249195.1 bacterium
TGTCTATTTCGATCTTGGGGAAGGTCAGGATTATATCTATCACGGAACCACCCAATTTAAAGGCATTCACAAGCACGATATTTTGCAGCTTGCGCCCAAGGAAAAAGAAAAGTATCCCGATCACATTGATACCCTTGCCTCGATTTTTCCAGAATATTTTGTGCTGAAAGTGGATCAATTTGACTTAAAGATCAAAGACACTTTAGATGAATGGATGTACACCCTCAAGCAATCTGAAGTCAGACCTGAATTTAAGGCCAAGGGTATCCAAGAAGCCGGTCAAAAACTCGAGCTTTTGAGGCTTTCAGAAGACGAGCGGCTCAGCTATGAGCGCCACGTTAAAGCCAATCGCATTTCAAACAGTGTCTTGGAAACCTATTTTGTTGAGGGGCGTCTAGAGGGGTTAGCTGAAGGTGAAGCAAAGGGTAAGGCTAAAACAGAGACTTCTTTGGTAAAAACCATGCATCAAGCCGGTATGTCGATGGAACAACTTTCATATTTTACGGGCTTAGCACCCGCACATATTCAGTCTATTTTAGACGCTTAGAATCTTCGCTGGCCCATTACAATAATGCGTTAATTCCGTATTTCCAATTTACCCCCCTCTATGCTAGAGTCAAAGCCATCCATGACAACCCAAAAAACCAAGTTTATCTTCATTACCGGCGGAGTCGTTTCCTCGCTGGGAAAGGGCATTGTCGCTGCTTCCTTGGGCGTTTTGTTGAAAAGCCAAGGTTATCGAGTGGGTATTCAAAAATTTGACCCTTATTTGAATCTTGATCCAGGCACCATGAGTCCTTATCAACATGGGGAAGTGTTTGTGACTGAAGATGGGTGTGAGACCGATCTTGATTTGGGTCACTATGAACGCTTTATTGATGAAAATTTGTCGCGTTTAAATAACGTGACTTCTGGCATGATTTTTTGGGAAGTATTAAACAAAGAGCGCCGGGGCGATTATTTGGGAAATACGGTTCAAATTATTCCTCATATTACCAATGAAATTAAACATCGCATTGTCCAGTCTTTAGAAAAAGAACCCTATGATGTGTTAATTACAGAAATTGGGGGAACGGTGGGGGATATCGAAAGTTTGCCTTTTTTAGAAGGTATTCGCCAGTTTCAGTACGAAAATCGCGCTGATTGTGCCCATATTCATGTGACTTTGGTGCCCTATTTGAACGCTTCTGGTGAATTCAAAACCAAGCCTACCCAACACAGTGTGAAAGACCTTCGAGAAATTGGAATACATGCCGATGTGATCGTCTGTCGATCGACTCACGCTTTGTCTTTTGATCTCAAACAAAAAATTGCTTTATTCTGTGATGTCGCTCCGCATTGCGTGGTAACTTCGCAAGATGCCGAAAGCATTTACGAATTACCCTTGATGTTGGAACAGGAAAAATTAGATGAAGTGATTATTGAAAAGCTGGGCCTTACCAAGAAGCCGAGCCATATGGATGAGTGGAAAAGTTTTGTTGATAGCATTCACAACAAAGAAAATCCTGCTATTAAAATTGCTATTGTGGGTAAATACACCAGCCTGTCAGACTCCTACTTGAGCGTTGTAGAGGCCCTTAAACATGCGGCGGCAGCCACTGCTTGTCGCGTAGATATTGAATGGCTTGAGGCGGAAGTTATTGAGCAAGAGGGGGCTGCCAAACATTTAATGGGTGTGGTAGGAATTTTAATTCCCGGGGGCTTCGGAAGCCGAGGCATTGAAGGTAAAATTTTAGCGGCCCAGTTTGCCCGAGAACGAGACATCCCTTACTTGGGGCTTTGTCTGGGGATGCATATCGCTGTCATTGAATATGCCCGCCATGTGATGGGGCATGCCGATGCACACAGCACAGAATTTAACCCGGACTCTTCGTATCCTGTGATTGACTTTTTACCTGATCAAAAAGATCTGCAGAAAAAAGGTGGCACCATGCGTTTGGGGGCTTATCCTTGCAAAATTAATCCTCAAACCAAACTTTTTGAGGCTTATCAAACCGATGCTATTCAAGAACGCCACCGTCATCGCTATGAATTTAATAATGCGTATAGGCAAGAATTTGAATCTAAGGGGATGGTGTTTTCTGGAACATCGCCTGATCAAAAACTGGTAGAAGTGATTGAGTTGCCTCAAGCCTCTTGGTACGTGGCTTGTCAATTTCATCCAGAGTTTAAATCCAGGCCCTACAAAAGTCACCCTCTATTCAGAGAATTTGTCCGTCATGCCAAAATTAAAGCTTTCCAGACGGAAGAGATTTAGCTGCCTTTATTCTCAAGCCTATGCATCGAAAAATAACACTTTTTATCAGTGCCGGAGAAGTTTCAGGTGATCGACATGGGGCCGCTTTGGTTCGGGAACTCAAGGCTTTAGACCCTACTCTTAATTTTATAGGCATGGGTTCAGATGCCATGGCTTCTGAAGGGGTGAGGCTTTTAGCCGATTTAACTCCCTTTAGTACGATTGGGATTTTAGAGCCCCTTTTTTATTTGCCGCGTATTATCAAGACATATTTTAAACTCAAAAAATCGCTAAGTGTAGAAAAACCTGATGGGGTGGTTGTGATTGATTATCAAGGGTTTCATATGCTGTTATTAAAAGCAGTTAAAAAACTTGGAATCAAATCGGTTTACTATATTGCGCCGCAGGAATGGCAGTGGGGGACTGAAAAAGGGGGCCAAGACGTGGTGTCAGTGGTAGATAAGATTTTGGCCATTTTTCCAAAAGAAGCCGAGTTTTATACCCGTTTAGGGGGACACGTTCGTTTTGTTGGGCATCCCATTTTAGATTTGGCGGTAAATGAGATGTCTCGAGAGACGTTCTGCAGGGCCTACGGCTTAAACCCAGATAGGCGCATTATCGCCGTTTTTCCGGGATCTAGATCGCAGGAGCTTATACATACAGCCCCTATTTTGCTAGAGGGCGCGAAGGCCCTTAAAACCCTTTATCCGGACATTCAGATCGTGGTATCGGTTGCCTCGCAGATGTGTAAGCAGCGTATTTTGGATAGGGTTGCTCAATTTGGGTTAGAGGGGGCTGCGATTGTTGAGGGAAAATCCTATGCCTTAATGGCCCATAGTGATTTTTCTTTTTGTACCTCAGGAACAGTGACGCTTGAACATGCTGTATTAGGAACTCCGTGCATTGTAGGGTATCGGTTCTCTGCTGTTTCTTATGCGTTTTTAACGACCTTTTTTAGAAAAAAAATAGCGCATATTTCTTATATGAGTCTGCCTAATATAGTGGCAAATGACTTGATTTTACCCGAATTTTTGCAAGATCAACTGACAGTAGAGGCCTTGGTTAGGCAGGCAACGCTTTGGTTAGAAAATGTTTCTCAATACAGACAAACCAAAGAAAAATTAAGACACATGACGACTCTGTTGGGTGAGCGTGGTGTGGTAAAACGGGCTGCCGTTGAAATTGTTAAACTATTTTAGCCATTGTGATGCATCCCTAATATTGTGTACAGTGTAGGTCTATGATTATTTCTATTGCACCTCCGTTTCTAGAACTCCCCAAACTGCAAAAAGCAGCACATCCTAACCCAGATAAAATTTTGAGTACCCACTCTCGTTTGACCATTACCCCAGAGACTGATTTTTGGGAGGTGTGGGAAAACGGTCCTCAAAACGAGTCTTATTCCGAGTTATCACGCTGTATGGTGACTTTGGGGAAAACGTTTTGCCAGATGGTAAAACTGGGCCAAGGGAATGTAAAGGTGTCGCAAAAAACGAGTCCGCAAGATCTGGTGACTGAGATGGATCGTGGCATTGAGATGTTGCTTAGGCTGTGGATTAAGAAATTTTATCCTCATCATAAAATTGTGGGAGAAGAAGGGTATAAAGAATCGTTTAAAACCACGGACTGTGTGTGGTATATCGACCCTGTGGATGGCACCTCTAATTTTGTTGAAGGTAACGAGCGGGTGGCCATGCATGTGGGGTGTTTTGGACACGGAAAAACGGTATTTAGTATGGTGGGCATTCCTATTCAAGAGAGACTCTATTTTACCCATTGTGACGATCCTCATACCTATCACTGGAACTATCAGACTGAAGACCCTAAACCTGTTCAGGCGCCTGCGTGGAAAGCCTTGGTAGCCATTGGGACCGAATATATGGATTCTCGAAAAAAAGAGGCTTCTTTGGCCGTGAGGCTTACTCAAAAATTGCTTATGCCTCATCACAGGGTGAAATCTATTGGCATTAATGTGTTGGATATGATTGAAAAAGAACACACTGTTTTTTATCGCAATCGTATTAAATTGTGGGACATTATGGCCCCCTTGGGGGTGTTGGCTCCCTTGGCTTCAGGGAAACTTAAAATTGAGCTAGGCATTCCTAGTTCTGGGACGATTTTAACCGCAAAAAATTGTCAGTGGGTTTCTCCATTTTCGAATGACGAGCACTTGGTGCATTGGATCAATAATCGGCATAAATTGAATAGCCGAGTGGGATTGATTTTGGTATATCCTGTGGACAGACCTGACTTTAAAATGGTGTTGACGAAGGCGATTTTCTCATGACTTTTTTACCATGTCAGTCGGTGTTTATTGCAGGAACCTCAACCGGTGTAGGCAAGACATGGGTGACGGGTCTGTTGGGAAGGGTATGGCTTGAGCAAGGTCATCGTGTTGTTACTCAAAAATGGGTTCAAACAGGGCATCCAGAGTCTGATTGTAAGACCCATCAAGATGTCATGCACTATTCGTTTCCTCCACAATTGGAAAAAGACCGATGTCCTTATCGTTTTGATTTTCCTGGTTCTCCGCATCTGGCCTCAAAACTAGAAAACACAGTCATTCAAAAAGAAAATATTGTGAATAGTTTTTTTCGTCTTTCCAAACAATATGATGCGGTTATTGTAGAAGGTTCAGGAGGGGTCTTGGTTCCTTATTCCGATCAGAGATTTTTGATCGATATTGCCGATGAATTGCAGCTGCCTTTATTCTTGGTCGCAACCAACAGTTTGGGTTCAATTAACCATACTTTATTAACACTTGAAGCGCTTGAATATCGACACCATACCGTTAAGGGCATTGTTTTTACGCAAACAGAGCCTTGTTTAGACCCTCATATTATTGAAGATACGCCCGAAATTGTGGGGCGTTTTTCTCGGGTACCGATTTTGGGAACACTGGACTATTCTTTAGATTCTGAGTGGCTCTATACTCGGTTCAAAACCATGCTATTATCAGCTTCATGACAGTGAAAACGCGCCTTCTAAGTGGCATTCAATCTACGGGTAAAATGCATCTGGGAAATTATTTGGGTGCAGTTTTGAACTGGGTGACGCTCCAATCTCAATTTGATGCTTATTTTATGATTGCTGATTTGCATTCTCTGACTACAGTTTACGAAAATTCCGCACAGTTACGAGAGGATAAACGTGAATTGGTTCTAGATTTATTGGCTTCGGGTATTGATCCCGATCAAGCCTGTTTGTTTTACCAGTCAGAGGTGCCCGAACACAGTGAATTACACCTCATTTTATCGATGATTACCCCCTTGCCTTGGTTGACACGGGTGCCTTCTTACAAAAGCAAAATTGAAGAAATTCAAGATAAAGATCTAGATACCTATGGTTTTTTAGGCTATCCCGTTTTGCAGGCGGCGGATATCTTGCTTTACAAAGCCCAACGCGTTCCCGTAGGTAAAGACCAATTGCCTCATTTGGAATTAGCCAGAGAAATTGCCCGCAGATTTAACCATTTCTATGGCCCAGTTTTCCCTGAACCCCAAGAAAGCTTGACCCAATTCCCTACTTTGCCGGGCTTAGATGGCCGTAAAATGTCGAAAAGTTATGGCAATACCATTCCCATTTCTGCTTCTCCTGAGGTGATGCAAAAGTTGGTTTTGAGCATGCTCACCGACCCCGCGCGCATTCGAAGGACGGATGTGGGGCATCCAGACCTGTGTCCGGTGTTTGCTTTTCATCGCATATACAACTCAAAGGAAAGACAAGGTGAAATTTCAACTCTGTGCCAAACGGCTCAAATAGGGTGTGTTGAGTGTAAAAAAGAATGTGCCAGGCTTGTTCTCGATTCCTTGTCAGAGTTTAGGCAGAAACGGCTTCACTTTTCCAGTGACCTAGGTGAGGTTGAAAACATTCTTAGAAAAGGGGCACAAAAAGCCCGTGAAACAGCGGCTCAAACGCTGTCTGAAGTGAAGCGGGCGATAGGATTATAAGTCAGGTCCTTCAAAAGGAAGTTGAAAATACCGAGACAAACCTGAGTAAAAGCGTCAATATCTCTAAGAGGCTAGAGAATAGATACGACTACACAAAATTTCTTGATTTAAGGATGTTTCAAGGCATCTTCTATGGGTTTACTGGCAAAGATAAGATTCAGCCTTTATATGTTTATGTGAAGCCCTATTGGGTTGATTGGAATAAAGACTACTTCTCTTATATTGAAGAGATCTAGCAAGTAAATCCCTATGAGATGACTTAAACCAATCTATACCGGGTAGCTCTACCTTCTCCCAGTGTTTCTAACCTTTTCAAATCAACCAGTTTTTTTATGATTGATTCTACAGTACGAGCAGGAAAACCGAGAGCCTCGATTGCAGTTTTACGGCTAAAGTCATGTCTGTGTTCATTTGCCCAATTCCATAAAGCGAGTTGTTTCTCTGATAGTAGATATTCAATAGTATCCCCTTCAATAATTTTAAGCGCTTGAGAGCTTTGGCTATGAACAATTTTCAAGAAAAACAATAACCAAGGCCCAATGTTTTCTGAATCCGTTTTCCAGGTGTTTTGTGTTTTATTAAGCGCTAAATAGTAATCGACTTTATTGGCTTCAATGATGCGTTCATGAGAGACAATATGAGTAAAAAGATAGCCTTGTTGTAGCAGCATCAGATTTGTGAGTAGTCTACTCGTTCTGCCATTTCCATCCTGAAAAGGGTGGATCGCTAAATATTCAAAAATAAAATTGGCAATCAAAATAAGGGGATGTTTGGCCTTTGTTTCTATGGCCCAATGATACCAGTCTATAAGCTCTTGCATTTCTTTTTTAACCAAAAATGGCGGTGTTGGATCAAAGATAATACCAACTCTATTTCCCCTCGGATCTTTTGCTTCAACGGTATTAGCGCCAAATTTATACTGACCTTTATGACGACTGTCTTTTTCACTGAAAACCAACATATCTCTATGGAGTTGGAGCGTTGAAGATTCACTTATGGGCATATGGGCGTAATTCGCAAACACTTGTTCAAGGCACTGAAGATAGCCTGCAATTTCTTGTTCGTCTCTGGTTTTAAACTTTTTAATACGTAGATTTTTGTATAAACTTTCAACCTCAATGTCTGTTAAACGGTTTCCTTCAATACGATTGGATGCACCTGTTGAAGTGACAATAACAGAGCGTGTGAGCCGCTCTGTAGTTTGAGGCAAAAGATTTCTCGTGATTTGCCAACTGTTTTTAACTCCGTCTATCTCAGACAAAGTGGCATAAACCTGTTCTACAATTGAGGGGCTTATATTGAGACGTTGATGTACTCTAAAGTTTTGCCAGTCCATATAAAGAATCTTCCTCACGTTTTGTATATGTGAGATTGTGTGATATTTGGTGAGATATGTCAATGTTAAGCCGCTAGCCGGCGTTGGGTCTCGCAGACGCAAGGCGATTTTCCTATGTCGGAAAGCGTTTCCCATAAAACGCCCCTCAAAACGGTAAAAAGCCTGGAGAAATTACCCTTCCATTGGGACTGAAAAGCAATAAAACGTAAAAGGAAATAGGTCAAAAGAGCCGTCCATATTTGCCAACGGACAGCTTGCTTGCTGTGGCCTAAGTCAGCCAATTGGAGTGTTTGTTTGAGTTGTTTAAAGAAGACTTCGATGGACCATCTGTCCTTGTAGAGATCACAGATAGAGTTTGGGGCCCACTCTCTGTTGTGGGTAATGAAAGTCATTCTTGCAAGTGGGAGTAATCGACATAGCTCATTATCCGCTTTTTTCTTGGTTATGCAAGAGATCTATTGAAACAGCGGCTCAAACGCTGTCTGAAGTGAAGCGGGCGATAGGGTTATAAGTTAGGAGACTGGAGGCTGGATAAAATTTCAGTGATAATTTTTTTGTTGGCTGTTGGAAAGGGGAGGGTTTCTAAATTTTGAGGTAAAATCCATTTTAATTCATCTGAACAATGGGGCTGTTCTTTTCCTGAAAGAATCTCACAGTGAAAGGCATGTAAGGTGATTTTAAAGTGGGTATAGGTGTGTTTAACGGCACAATGTTCATTTTTTACTTTGACAGCTAAGCCTGTTTCTTCTAATACTTCTCTTTCTACCGTTTCAGATAAGCTTTCTGTGGCTTTTTTCTTGCCCCCGGGAAATTCCCAAAGACCTCCGAGCATCTGGGTTTCTTTACGTTTAGCGACCAGAATTTTTCCTTTTTTCCAAATGATACCTACGGCGATGACATGATGAGGTACAGGGGCTTTTTTCGATTTCACTGGCAGGGTATCTGTCTTGTTTTCTTTGTGTGCGAAACAGTCCGCTTTTAGGGGGCAGTTCTTACAGGTGGGGGAGGTGGGTTTACAGAGTGTTGCTCCCAATTCCATGATGCCTTGATTAAAATGCGAGGGGTTTGCTGTTTTAATGAAGGGGCTTAATTGTTCGAACAAGGTTTCTCGTACTTTGGGCAGGCGAATGTCTTCGAAAATTCCCCAAAAACGCGTAAAAACTCTGAGCACATTCCCATCGACAACCGGTATAGGGTTTAGAAAGGCAATGCTCGTGATTGCAGCTGCGCAATAGGGTCCTAAGCCTGGAAGAGTCTGAAGCTCTTCGTATTCAGAAGGCAACATACCTCCCCACTTTTCCACCACAATTTTAGCGGCTTTATGAAGATTTCTGGCACGGGAATAATAGCCTAATCCTTCCCAACATTTTAACACGTCTTGAAGGTCAGCGCGTGCGAGGCTTTCGACAGTTGGAAAGCGTGTTAAAAATCGGTTGAAATAGGGAATGACCGTGTCTACCTGGGTTTGTTGCAGCATCATCTCGCTAATCCATACATAGTATGGATTAGGGTTGCTGCGCCATGGCATGAGACGTTGATGTTTTTGAAACCAGTTTTCTAAAGAGGTGACCCAGGCCACGGGAACGATCACTTAGGCTAAAAGTGCTTGCAATTCTCCGTTTTCATACAGTTCACTAACAATGTCACATCCGCCAATAAATTCGCCATTCACATACAGTTGAGGCACTGTGGGCCAATCAGAAAATTGTTTAATAGCATCACGCAAGACCGGGTCGGCGAGTACATTTCTTGACTCAAAAGGGACCCCCAAGGTATTTAAAATATGGACAACTTTTCCTGAAAATCCACATTGAGGGGCATTTCTATCACCCTTCATATACACCATGACTTTATGGTTTTCGATGTCTTTTGAAATTTGTTCTAGAGTTTGGTTAATGTCATTCATAGTTGAAAAACTCCTTATGAGAGGGTTTGTAAAAATTGATCCCATTTTTCTGGGGTAAAGGTTCGTAATGCCAAGGCATGAACCTTGGAGGCAAAAGCTTCTTTGAGGGGTGACATGACCTTTTTTTGCTGGTTGACAAGGCTTGTTCCTTCAAAACTTTTGCTCACCACATAGGCTTCAAAATGCTCCCCATCATTGTAAGGGTTTTTGACCATAACAATGGCGTCGGGGATAGCTTGTTTGATGATCGATTCAATTTCTTGAATCATTGACTATGGGACTCAAACCACGCGATGATATCGTTTGATTCATACAAGGGCTTTCCATCGATAAATAGACATGGAACCTGCGTCTTTCCACCTACCCGTATCAATTCTTCGCGGGCAGCATCGTCATGCTCAATATCTTTCATCTCAATTGAAATCGATTTTTTTTCAAGGTAATTTCTAACCTTTGCGCAGAAGGGGCAATGGTCTAATTGATATAAAACCAAATCATTTTGTATATTCATACTCAAAACAGTAATGTTAAGCTTGTTTTTTGTCAACTAAAGTTCTATCCCTGGAAATCGTTTCTCAAGTTTTTCACGACATTCGGCTAACAATGCAGTTTTCCATGTGGGGATTGCTTCTGGGCGATGGTAGGGATACTCGTGCAGACGAGTAAAAGAAATGCCTAGGTGGGTAGCAAGTGTCAGGAGTTTTTTCTGATTTGTATCTAATGTCGGCCATACCAAAAAAAGGGCAGCTCCCGCCTGAATATACCAGTATGATGTTTGTGTGCTAGATCGTATTTTTTCAGCATGGGTAGCAAAATCGGCGGCACTGAAGGTTCTTAATAGGGGAATAAGTTTTGGGAGGTCAGCTGAATTTCCATAGGTCGTGTCGAAAGTAGGGGGGTTGAAAATGGTAATAAATTTTAGATAATCAGCAGGCGTAGGTATTCTTGCAGGAGAGGTTTTTTTTAGCCCATGGGCTTCCTTTATTCGGGGCGTTGTTGAGGCAGCATGCAGGAGGCTGTCAAGCATCCTGCACGTTTGCGCTAATGTATTCTCGAAACCCTTTAATTCGATTAACTGATTTCCCCTAATCCAAGTATATGGTTTTGAGAGTCCTGCCAAGGGGTCAAAATGTTCGACGTCATCAGATGAACAGACGTTCTGTCTGGTGATCAGAAGAGCAAGTGCTTCAAAATTTTGTAATCTATAGGCCAGTTTAATGTGTTCTGAAGAAATGTTATGGCCATAATGGCTGATTAAGCACTTGAGCCCTGCTATATTATTGCGTGTGATAGCGACTTTGAAGGCTGATTTTTCATCACGATCTTTACCAGAACGCAGCCGTATGATGCGGTTTAAGATATCGCTATCTTCAGTTTTAGTAAGAGCATAGTGCACGAGAGGTGGATATCCTGCCGGAGGGGTACTTCCTTGACCGGATTTGTCTAAAAGTGCGGTTGCTAGAGAAACATTGTGATATTTTAAAGCATTATAGAGGTGTTTTGGGTCGCTTTGTTCCCGAGAGGGGATACCAGACAGGGTTCCTTGGCTATAAGTCCAAAGGTGTGTCCATTTTTTTTTAAGGGAGTAGTGGGTGGGTTTTTCATGACTAGGTGGTGTTTGAGCAGACACGTCAACGTCTTGGCGTAACTCGACCTGAAGCCTTGTAATTTGGGCTAGATTCTGGTCGAATTGGTGTTCAAGATAGGTGATAAGAGGGGCAAGAACTGGATCGGCTAATTTTTTTAGTGCTTCAAGGCTTGTTTTTATGTCGCTTAACTGTTGTGTGACTTTTTGAACCATCGGATCATATACAGTTGGATTAGTTACAGTTGGATAAATAGGCATGCTTACTATTTTGTATCGCATATTTAAATCCTCCAGGTATACCTAACGGATAGTGGTTCTATGGGTATTATCGAAAAAAAACTGGAAAAAATTCAAAAAATAATTATGCTATCCATCGCTCGCTTTTAAGTTCATATTTTTCTCTCTAGCACTCTTGTCTATCGAGTGCTAAAATGGCCCTCTCAAAGCGATTGGCACCCATGGATAATCGAAAAAAAAAGATTTTACACACGACTATTAATCACTATATCGACACAGCTGAGCCTGTGGGTTCGGCTGTTCTGTCTCAAAAAATGGGTCTTAATTTAAGTCCTGCCACCCTTAGAAACGAGTTAAGCGAGCTTGAAAAAGAGGGGTATTTGACCCATGTGCACACCTCGTCTGGTCGTGTTCCAACGGATTTGGGATATCGGTCTTATGTCGATTCAATGGGTGACTTGGCGTTCGAGCCCTTGTCTGTAAAATCTCACATTGAGTGTGTGGGACGCACCATTCAGGATGTTTTGTCGCATATTTCAGATATGATGGTGTCCTTAGTGGATTATACGACCATTATTTTAACCCCAGATATTTATCAAGAGTCCCTTAAGGTAGCACACTTGGTACTTCTAGATTTAGATAAAGTATTGGTTGTGTTGTTAAATTCGGCAGGTGTTAATAGCGAGTTTTTACTGACAATAGAAGAAAAAGTAAATCAAGACGATTTGAACAGGATTTCTCAACTTTTAACGCGAAAACTTGAGGGAAAATCGGCTGAGAACGTTGATGCGCAATTTGTCCAGGATATTGTACAAGAATTGCCTCTTTATGAAGCTTTGATGACAAATTTGTGTTCTCAAATCAAACACCTGTCAAAGTCGCATCGTGAGAATCGACATATTATGACCAAGGGCATGTCAAAAATGCTTAAATTGCCTGAATTTCATAATATTGAATTGACTCAAAAGGTGATGGCAACTTTGGAAGAGAATAAAGTATTGTTGGCTATTTTATCTCAATATTTAGAGGGTAATGTCTCACAGGTGGTCATTGGCCAGGAAAGTAAAATAGAGACCTTGAAAGACTGTTCTTTGGTGCTGGCTCCCTACGGAGTTGAGGCAGGATCTGCTGGCCTAGTGGGGGTTTTGGGGCCCCGACGTATGCCCTATTCTCAGCTGGTACCGATGGTTCAAAAGGTGTCTGAAAAAATATCGGGTTATCTTGGTGAAAGACAACTCAAGGAGGTTTTATAGTGGAAGAAGAGCAACTCGCTACAGAAGAGCACTCAGAAGAGACGATGCCTATAGTCGAACTTGTGGATGTGGCGTCGAAACAGTTTCAAGAAACAACGAAAATGCCTGAAGGCCCAACAATTCAGTCGCTTCAGGAAGAAGTTCAAGCTCAAAAAGATAAGGCGCTAAGGGCCCATGCCGAACTTGAAAATTTTAGAAAACGTAAAGACCAAGAATTGGACACGTTCAAAAAATATGCACATGAGAAAATGGTATTAGAGTTGTTGCCGGTACTCGACAGTTTTGATCGTGCATGCGAGCATGCTCAGGCGCAAAATCAAGCCCAAGAGATGATGGAGGGCTTTTTGTTGATTCAAAAACAATTTCATACTGTCTTGGAAAAGTGTGGGGTTGTGCCTATTGAGGCTTTGCAGAAGCCTTTCGATCCTAATCACCATCAGGCTGTTTTGGAAGAAGATGTGCCTGATGTGGAAGCCGGTGTGGTGACCAAGGAAATGCAAAAAGGGTATACGCTGCACCAGAAAGTCATTCGACCTTCGATGGTAGCTGTGTCTAAATAGGCAACGTTTACTTGGCACATTTTTTGCACAGGTGGCAGAGCCCAAATTTATAGTGTTAAAGGAGACTTATATGGCTAAAATTATTGGTATAGACTTAGGTACAACGAACTCTTGCGTGGCGGTGATGGAAGGAAAGGAACCCACCGTCATTGCAAATGCGGAAGGGGCAAGAACCACCCCTTCGATTGTGGCATTTTCAAAGACGGGTGAACGTCTTGTGGGCCAACCTGCGAAACGTCAGGCGGTAACGAATCCTGGAAACACCTATTTTTCAGTTAAGCGATTTATTGGACGCAGATTAAAAGAAGTGAATACCAATGTTCCTTACAAAATAAGTGAAAGAGGCGACGGTGTTATTGTCATTTCTGGGCCCGACAAAGAATACACCCCTCCAGAAATTTCTGCGATGATTCTACAAAAAATTAAAAAGGACGCAGAAGCTTATTTGGGTGAAGAAGTGAAGCAAGCCATCATTACGGTGCCCGCTTACTTTAACGATAGCCAAAGAAAAGCCACTAAAGATGCTGGTGAAATTGCGGGTCTAGAGGTGTTAAGAATTATCAATGAACCCACGGCCGCTGCCCTTGCCTATGGGTTAGATAAACAACATGATCAGAAAATTGTGGTATATGACTTTGGAGGCGGGACCTTTGACGTATCGATTCTTGAAATTGGGGATGGTATTTTTGAAGTAAAATCAACCAATGGTGATACCCAATTGGGCGGTGATGATATTGACCACTTGATTATGGATTGGTTGGTCAATGAATTTAAAAAAGAACAAGGCATTGATTTAAGCAAAGACCAAATGGCACTTCAACGTCTTAAAGAAGCTGCAGAGAAAGCTAAAATAGAGCTTTCTTCTACCACAACGACAGACATTAATTTGCCCTTTATTACGGCAGATGCTTCTGGTCCTAAACATTTAAATGTACAACTTTCACGCGCTAAGTTTGAGCAAATGATCGAGCCTTTGATCAAACGATCGATGGACCCTTGCAAAAAAGCACTATCAGATGCAGGGATGTCTGTAGGTGAAATTCAAGAAGTCATTTTAGTAGGGGGAACCACTCGAATTCCTGCGATTCAGGAAGCGGTAAAATCCTTCTTTGGAAAAGAGCCTCATAAAGGGGTAAACCCAGATGAAGTCGTGGCCATCGGTGCAGCTATTCAAGGGGCTGTGTTGTCTGGGGATGTGAAAGACGTGGTGTTATTAGATGTTACTCCTTTGTCTTTGGGCATTGAAACCTTAGGTGGCGTATCGACAAAGTTAATTGAGAGAAACACAACCATTCCTTCTTCTAAAAGCCAGGTATTTTCAACCGCAATGGATGGTCAAACCAGTGTTGAAATTCACGTTTTACAGGGTGAGCGTGAAATGGCTTCAGATAACCGCAGTTTAGGTCGATTTACGCTAGAAGGCATTGCGTCTGCTCAAAGAGGTGTTCCTCAAGTCGAAGTAACCTTTGACTTAGATGCCAATGGTATTTTGAACGTGAAAGCCAAAGACAAAGGGACAGGAAAAGAACAAAAAATTACCATTACCGCGTCTTCAGGGTTATCAAAAGAGGATATAGAAAAAATGAAGCGCGATGCCGAGGCTCACGCTGAAGAAGATAAGAAAAAGCGTGAAGTGATTGACATTAAGAATCAAGCCGATTCCTTGATGTATTCAACTGAAAAAACTTTAAAAGACAATGAAGATAAGTTGAGTGACGCCAATAAAGAAAAACTAAAAAATGGGATTGAGGCTCTTAAAAAAGCCATCGAAACCAACAATCCTGACACGATGAAGTCTGAGACAGAACGGGTCCAAAAAGAGGTATATGAAGTATCGGCCGAACTCTATAAGGCAGGTGCTCCAGAAGGGGAACAGCCAGGTCAAGGGGCACAGCCGGGTCAAGAAGGGGCTCAAGATGAGACCATTGTGGATGCAAACTATACTGAAGTAGATAAGAAGTAATCCGATGGCAGAAGATTTATACAAAGTTTTAGGTGTAGACCGCAATGCTTCCGAAGCCGAGATTAAAAAGGCCTATCGCCAGTTGGCTAGACAATATCACCCGGATGTCAATAAAGATCCGGGTGCAGAGGCTAAATTTAAGGAAATTCAAAAAGCCTATGGCATTTTGTCCGATGCTCAGAAAAAGGCTAACTATGACCAATTCGGAGTAACCGATGACCAGCCCGGGGCAAGTGGCTTTGGTGGATTTTCTGCAGAATCAATGGAAGATATTTTTGATACATTTTTTGGGGGAAGTGGGCGTCGTCCAGGCGGCGCTCAGCGTCAAGGGCCTCGCCAAGGAGAAGACCTGCGCTATGACTTGGAATTGAACTTAGAAGACGTTGCCAAGGGGGTTGCCAAAGAACTGGATATTTTTCATTTGGAACACTGTGGCACATGTTCTGGTTCGGGAAGTAAAGCGGGCTCTTCAAAGGTGACGTGTTCCCAGTGTAAGGGGAGTGGTCAAATACGCACCGTACAACGCACCATGTTAGGAAATTTTTCTCAAGTGACAACCTGTCACAGCTGCGGAGGTTCTGGGCAAGTGATTAAAGATCCTTGTCCCAGTTGTTTTGGAAAAGGTCTAGAAAAAAAGAAAAAACGCATTCGTGTAGATGTGCCTGCGGGGGTTGAAACCGGAAATAAGCTGCGTGTGAGCCGAGAAGGTAACTATGGTGAAAATGGGGGGCCGGCTGGCGATTTATATGTATTTATTTCAGTTAAAGAACACGATTATTTTGAACGGCACGATCACGATATCTATTTGGAAATTGAAGTACCGTTTACCCAGCTTATTTTGGGAACAGATGTTGAAATTCCCACCGTAGATGGGCATGCGATGCTTAAAATTCCGGAAGGAACTCAACCCAGTACTATTTTGAGGCTCAAAGGGAAGGGTATTCCTAATTTGCGTGGGTTTGGACGTGGAGATCAACATGTGAAAGTGTTGGCAACCTTTCCTCAAAAACTCTCTTCAAAAGAAAAAACATTGGTCGAAGAGCTTGCGGTGTTGCAAGGTGTAGATCCAAAGAAAAAAGGTATTTTTTCAATCAAAAGATAGTATGAAATACCCAGAGAATGCCCCTGGGGCCTATTTTGTAGACACCGAATGCATCGCGTGCGATACTTGTGTGGGCCTTGCGAAGGGCCTTTTTGCTTTGACGCCCACGAATAGTCATGCCTATGTAGTGAAGCAACCCGTCACAGGGGAAGAGGTTGAACGCTGCGAAGAGGCACGTGCTCAATGTCCTGTTTTGGCCATTGGGCGAGACTCATAAAAAGGATGCGATTATATGCCCTTGAGTGTACCTGTAACACCAGACCTCTTATTTGATCGCTTAAAACACATTAAGCTAGGGGGGGCTACGTGTTTATATACCCATGAAAAATGTGAAGAGCTGGCGCCTTTAGTGAACCAAGTTTTAGAGCTCAAAAAAGAAAAAGAAGCGGTTGTTTTAGCCCATTCTTATGTTAATCCAGAACTGCTATTGGTGGCTGATTTTGTGGGGGACTCCTATGAACTCAGCAGAAAAGCTCAGCAAACCTCGGCTCCGACAATTGTTTTTGCAGCAGTAAAATTTATGGCTGAAACGGCTAAAATCTTGAATCCGACCAAGCGTGTGTTGGTTCCGGGCAAAATGAACGGATGCAGTTTGGCGGACTCTATTACCGGTGAGCAAGTGCGGGCTTTGCGCAAGCAGTATCCAGACCACACCTTTGTGTGTTATATCAACACCACGGCCGAGGTGAAAGCCGAATGTGATGTCTGTGTCACATCGTCTAATGTTACCCGCATTATTGAGGCTATTCCAAACCAGAATATCTATTTTTTGCCCGACAAACTGATGGCTAAAAATGTGCAAAATGAGCTTCAGAAGAAAAATATATACAAAAATATAGCATGGTGGGATGGCACGTGTTATGTGCACGAAGATTATGACCCTGACATGATTCGCTATTTACGGACTCAATTTCAAGATTTAAAAGTGGTGAGTCACCCTGAATGTCATGAGTCTGTCTTGGCACATTCAGACTATGTGGGCAGCACTTCTCAAATGATCGACTATGTTAATAAAACATCTTCCAATGCCTTTTTTTTATTAACAGAATGTGGCCTTTCCAGCCGATTGCAGCTTGAATCCCCCTCCAAGACCTTTGTAGGGGGCTGCACGATGTGTCGTTATATGAAATCGAACACACTTCAAGACCTTGTTCGGGTATTGCAAGTGCCAGATCCGGAAGATGATATTTCTTTGTCATCCGACATCTGCCAAAGGGCATTGAAGTGTATTGAAGAGATGTTTCGTTATGGCAAATAGACACAGATTTACGGCTATGCATATCCACAAGAACACAGTTGACACCTGTCTTTATTGGCGATAATCTTTTTTTACTCATGAAATTTCTTGACCCTACAAACGACTTGGTTTTCAAATGCATTTTTGGACAAGATTCCAAAAAGAACGTACTGCTGTCCTTTTTGAATGCGACGCTTGAGCTCAATGGAAACCATGCGATTGTCGAAG
>JAHFDB010000074.1 GCA_023249195.1 bacterium
GTAATGGGCCAGCGACGGTTATAGCCCCCCCCTCTTTTTGTCATCCTCGGGTTTAACCCGAAGATCCAGTGGAGCAAAAATAAAGAAACAGAAAAGAACCATGCGTTTTTGAGATAAAGTCATGGAAAAATGAGGGGATGACAAAACGATATTCATGCGTAAGCAAACACAGTCGGGTAGATTTCAGCTACTGTGAAGAGTGTGTACGAAAACAAGTAGAAATTGACCGACTAAAAGAAGAGATGGAGATGCTAAAAGCGGTAGTGAGATACCGCAAAAAAGGGAGAGCATATTCGCCGTTATTTGGATCATCGACACCGTCATCGAAGATAGAGATCAAAGAGAATTCGAAAGAAGAAGCGCAGAAGAAGAGTGGCGGGGCAGAATGTGGGCACAAAGGGGTAGGACGAAAGATATTTAAACGAGCAGAAGCAGACGAAGTGGTTGGGTTGAAAGTGGAATTAAAAAACTGTCCGTCATGCGGAGGGGATTTGGAGTACAAAGGGATAGATGAACGCTGTATTATCGATGCAGCCCTGAGTGAAGCGTACAAGGTCATCTATGAGTGTGAGCTAAAGCGGTGCAAATGCTGTTTGAAAGAGGTCTCGAAGAGACCTCTGGTGTTGCCTCGATCGAAGTATGGGAATGGGCTGATCAGTAATGCAATAGTAATGCATTACGCAGAGGGGATTCCTCTAAAACAGATTGCGAAATTATTTACGATTTCTCACGGGGCATTGTTACACATTTTCCATAAGCTAGCCGAGAAATGGGCGCCTGTAGTAGAAAAGCTAAAAACGGAGTATCAAAAAGCAGTGGTGAAACATGCAGATGAAACAGGGTGGCGAACAGATGGAAAGAACGGATATGCTTGGTTATTTTGCACGGTTGATTTAAGCCTGTTCAAATTTGGAGAAACGAGGGAAGGTCAGGTAGCTCGAGACATGTTAGGCTCAACACCCGAAGGGATTTTGGTAGTCGATCGATATTCTGGGTACAACAAAGTGGGGTGTGATATTCAGTATTGCTACGCTCATTTACTTAGAGATTTACAGGATGTTGAAAAAGAAAACTCCAAAAACGAAGAAGTCAAAAACTTTGTTGCAAGCCTTGCTCCTTTGCTTGCCAAGGCGATGGGTCTCAGGAGAGAAGCTTCCTCGGATGACATCTACTATACCGAAGCTAAAAAACTCAAAACACAGATTTTGGATATATGTAAAGCAGACTCTCAACACCTTGGAATTGGCACTTTCCAGTCTCTTTTCTTAGACAATGAGCACCGATTATTCCATTGGGTTTTAGATCGTCGGGTTCCCCCCGACAATAACCGAGCCGAGCGTGAACTCAGGCCTACTATTATTTCAAGAAAAATGAGTTTTGGCTCTCAGTCTACCCGAGGCACTCAGACTCGCTCTGTCCTAATGTCTATTCTCCACACAGCCTCAAAACGCCTGACCCAGGAAGGTCCTTCTTTGCGCCAATGGGTCTCTGAATCCCTTGAAAAAATTGCCAAAGATCCTGATTGCGATCTCTATACTTTTTTACCCCCTTCTTGAATCTTTAAAACCCTCTGACCAAACTTGAAATGTCACTCCTTGGATCCTCGGGTTAAACCCGAGGATGACAAAAAGAGGGGGGGGGGCTATAACCGTCGCTGGCCCATTACTCTGTACCTAATTCTCCTACTCAACAACAGATTAGAAAGCTTGATACGCTATTGTCTGCTCCAAAACAACGCACGGCAGCTTCTAGACCATCAGCTGCTGAATTAAAGCGTGTTTTTGAGGATACACCCTCTCAAGCAATTCCTGTTACCACTACCCCTACACGTGGGGCTCCAGTGGTTGAGGCTATCTTTTTATTTGTCTTGGCATGGCTATTATTAGCACGAAACAAGTAACTTATGAGTGAATCGAATCTTCACCCTTGCGCCCCTATCTCCAATTGGATAGAATCGAACCATGCCTGGCTCTACTTTCGGACGTCTTTTCAAACTTACCACCTTTGGTGAAAGCCATGGGCCTGCCCTTGGGGTTGTGATTGACGGGGTTCCTCCGCTACTTGATCTGTGTGAGGATGATATCCAACACGACTTAGACCGCCGCAGACCTGGCCAAAGCAGCCTGACAACACCCCGAAACGAAGCGGATAAAGTGGAGATTTTGTCCGGGGTCTTTGAGGGAAAAACCACTGGGGCGCCCATTGCCCTTTTGGTGCGCAATACCAATCAACATTCCAAAGACTATTCCACACTTAAAGACCTTTTCCGCCCAGGCCATGCCGATTATACTTTTCTTCAAAAATATGGCATTCGTGATTATCGGGGAGGGGGCCGTTCTTCAGGCAGAGAAACCACGGCACGCGTAGCAGCAGGTGCTGTGGCTAAAAAAATTCTTGATCTACTGTCTATTCGTATTATTGGTTATACCAAGTCGGTCGGTTCAATTGAGTCTCATACGGTCGACTTTTCTGTTATTGAACAAAATCCTGTCCGGTGTGCCGATATGGAGGCCGCAAAAAAAATGGCCGACCTTATTGAGCAAATGAAAACCGAAGGTGATTCTGTGGGTGGGGTCGTAGAAGCCGTTATTCAAGGCTGCCCGACCGGTTTAGGCGACCCTGTTTTTGATAAATTAGATGCCATGTTATCCCACGGACTCATGTCGATCGGCACAATCAAAGGCATCGAATTTGGCCTTGGTTTTGATGCCACAAAACTCAAAGGTTCTCAAAATAACGATTCTTTCATCACTGATGGAACACAGATCCACACCCGAACCAATCACGCAGGTGGTATTTTAGGGGGCATTTCCAATGGTGAAGAGATTGTCCTTCGCGTGGCGGTCAAACCCGCCTCGTCTATTAGCAAATCTCAAGAAACAGTGACCAAAGACAAAGAATCCACCCAAATCGAAGTTCATGGTCGGCATGACCCCTGCATCTGCCCTCGGGTAGTGCCTGTTGTCGAAGCCATGATTGCCATTGTATTAGCAGATTGTGTGCTTATTCAACGGGCTATTAAGCTGTAAAAAACACTTTATAGGCATATAACCGCAACAAGTGCATCACATACAACACTTGCTGCTTAAACGACATTTTACTTTTTCCAAATTGACGGTCGTGAAACATAATGGGAATTTCAATCAGCCTTGCATTTTTGCATTTAACGACCACTTCTAACACAATTTTCCATCCGATAGGATTCAGATAGGCCTGCGACAAAAGCTCGCGCTTAACCCCCATAAAGCCACTGGTGGGATCTGTCATTTTGGTGAGCCCAAGGGTCATAAGGGCCGCTGTTTTCGAAATTAACTTGCGATACCAAGGCCATTGAAATGAACCGCCTTCTGGAATATTTCGACTGCCTACGCTGATATCTGCCCTGTTTTCTAGAATCGGAAGAATCATGTCCGGAAGTCTAGAAATAGGATGACTCCCATCCGCATCCATCACCACGCATACTTTCGCACGAGAGGCCTGAAATCCGCGAATAACGGCACTTGCAAGACCACGCTCATAGAGACGCTCGATCACACGCACAGGGTAGCGCTTAGCCAATTCTCTGGCCACTACCGCGGTATTGTCAGGGGAACGATCGTCCACCACAATCACCTCTATTTGCAGAGAAAGTGGGTTCAATGCTTCCACAATTTGGGGAATCAAAATAGGTAAATTTTCAGCCTCATTATAGGTAGGAAGAATAACCGAGACATCCATAGTTGTTTATTGAGCTCCTTTTTGCAGGGCTCGCACATAAGCGGCAATGAGCTCAATATCTGATTTACGAAAACGGTTACTCCAGGCAATCATGGTAGACTGCTCAACCCCGTCTTGAATAACAGATACGATATCGGCATAGCTTCCCTTGCCGTGAATCCAGACAGAATCACTTAAGTCAGGACCCTTTGGCGTTCCCTGCCCATGCCCCCCGTGACAGTGTTCGCAACTGGTAATAAACAGCAACTTTCCCGCTGCCAGATTTTCAGGGGTTTGAAGAGTTTTGGGGATATCGGAAGCCTCAAGCTGTGCGCTAAAGGCTTTGTCAAAATGATCCGAAGAAGCTGCTTGCGGGGCTTTGATAAAAAAGAAGATTATCAGAAAAAAAACAGAAAAAATTCCTGTTAAAAAGATGGCATACCATTTCATCAACCTAATGTATCAGAGTCAAGACCATCCCCGCAATCCACCATGATGAAGTCATGAGAATTTGAGGGGAAATTTTGAGACCCAATGACCTTTTAGATAGATCGTAGGAGTACCGTTTAAAATCAAGCCCTACCTGATCTGCACATTTTCTCAATACCTCCTCAGACAAATCGCCGCACTTTATAGCTCTCGAGTCATGAACAAAAGCATGCCGCTCAACGGATTAACCGCTGTAAAGTTAAGCTGAGTATATTTGTCGAGTACCCTTGTTCCAATCCCCAAATTCA
>JAHFDB010000075.1 GCA_023249195.1 bacterium
GTTAAAGATTCCTTATTACGCCTCCTTATGCTATTCTTCCTAGGGTTATGCAAAAAAAACTTCTTGTCACCAGTGCTCTTCCCTATGCCAACGGCAGCATTCACTTAGGCCATTTGGTTGAGTTTATTCAAACTGATATTTTTGTTCGGTTTCAAAAACACATCGGCAATACATGCGTCTATATCGGGGCCGATGATACGCACGGAACCCCTATTATGCTCAGCGCCCAAAAACAGGGCATTACACCCGAAGCCTTAATTGAAAAAACGCACGGCGAACACTTTCACGACCTCACTGCCTTTGGGATTGAATTTGATCACTATTACACTACCCACTCCGAAGAAAACAGGGTGCTTTCTGAATTTATTTATACCGAAGCACAAAAAAAAGGGGCTATTTCAGATAAAGAAATTGAACAATTTTTCTGTACACATTGTGCCATTTTTTTACCTGATCGCTTTATTCGAGGCACTTGCCCCCATTGCAAAGCCCCAGACCAATACGGAGATGCCTGCGAAAAATGTTCCAGTACGTATTCACCAGAAGAGTTGGGGGATCCTCAGTGCTCGCAATGCCAACACAGCCCCGTCCTCAAAAAAAGCCAGCATTATTTCTTTAAACTATCTCAATTTGGCGAACAGATTCAAACTTGGCTGAACCAAGACACCGTTAAACCCGAGGTGAAAAACAAATTGCAAGAATGGTTTACCCAAGGCCTTCGCGAATGGGACATTTCTCGTGATGCACCTTACTTTGGGTTTAAAATTCCCGGTACAGCTGATAAATATTTTTATGTTTGGATGGATGCACCTGTCGGCTATATCGCGTCCACCTTGCACTGGTGCAAACAAACAGGCGCTGATTTTGAGTCCATTTGGAAAAGCCCCGACTATGAAATTCACCATTTTATTGGGAAAGATATTCTGTATTTTCATACCCTCTTTTGGCCCGCGATGTTGATGGTGTCGGGTTTTAACTTGCCCACCAAAGTCAATGTCCATGGTTTTTTAACCGTAAATGGCGAAAAAATGTCTAAAAGCCGAGGAACGTTTATCAACGCAAAAACATATTCAGATCACTTAAACCCCGAATTATTACGCTATTATTTCGCCTCAAAACTTACATCTTCTGTGGAAGATTTAGACTTTAATATCGATGACTTTGTATTTAAAGTAAACGCAGATGTGGTCAATAAAGTTGTCAATATAGGCAGTCGCTTGGGTGCTATTGTCACTAAAAAACTCTCTGGAAAACTTACGCAGCCTGATCCTGCAGGCGAACATTTGCTTGTTCAACTTTCCAAAGCCATTCCGGCCATTCACAAAGCCTATTTTGAGCTTGAATACGCCCACGCCATGAGACACATCATGGGACTTGCAGATCAAGCGAATGTATTTATCGACACCCAAGCCCCCTGGAATTTGGCCAAAACAGACCCCCCACTAGCCGCTGCCGTATGTACAACAGGGCTCAATGCCTTGCGCTTGATTATAGGGCTTTTAAAGCCTGTCTGCCCTCATTTGGCAAAAGGCGTCGAAGGCTTTTTAAACTGTGACACGATTCAGTGGGAAAATCTCACCCATTGGCTCACCGATCATGCTATTATGCCTTATGAACATTTGGCTCAAAGAGTCGATGTCACCCATGCAAAGGCCGTTTTGAAAAGCTAACTACCCCACAATGTACAAAACCGTCGCCCTTTCTTTTTTTTCCAATCCCGCCATCATTATCGCTTCTCTATCTGGAGATAATCATGTCTGGAAAACTCAATTCTGGAACAGCTTAAGTCGGATTTACTCAAAGAACCTTACCCTAAAGCTACCTTCCGCAGACACACTCGCGACTTTTATTGTTGCATTTCATGTCTCACCTCATAGCAATCCTGGCGCCTATATAGCCGAAGGTACCTTTATCCAACACTTTTTTTCTTCCCTCAAATGGACTGAATATCCTCAGGTTCTAAAGTGTTTATTGACTGGATTAGAGTCCCTTAGTAGCACCCCCGCAACTTCGAAAAAATACAATTTTTTGCTTTTGATCAACACCCTTCTAAGCAGTTGGAAGAAAGCCATTAATCAGTCTGCAGTATCTGAAACTGAAGGCAAACGTTTTCGCGACTCGCTAGGAAAGGTCCTTGTTTGCTATCCCGCTGTTGCTGACATGTTGTTTTCAGATACACTATTCAGAGCACAAAAGCCTGGAGAAGGTCCCCTTACAAAACTTTTTCGGCAGATCCATCCTCACTTGGTTGAGTTAGCTCAGGACCCTCGCTTAGAACCCGTTTTAGTCGCATACATGCTGACTTACACACATACGTCGCCCTATTCAGCCAAAGGAACCTGCATTGTGGCACTCTGTCAGGTTTTTGATCGATTGCTCAAAAATCCCGGTACACTTTCTGTTTTTTTGGAAGGGTTTTTAAAGACCTCTGAACCCGATTATTTTTTCTATTATCAGCACCACTCACTAGAAGTTCGTTCTCGGTTATTGGCTTTGCATAAACCGTTTATCACGCAATTGGTTTTTAACTTTTCTCTTATTCAAAAAGGGCTCACAACAACACCCTTTACGCATGAGAAAACACATCAACTTCTAAAACTATTAGACTTCTCTCTCGCATTTAATAATATAGACTTAAATACGAGTGCGTTCTCCACACTCAAATGTCTTTTAGATGCAAATCGAGATCTCTACACCCATCAACTATTCCTTCATCCCGCTGATCTTATTCGCACACCCAATACAGATCACAATATTCCAGGCACTGACAATCCGGTCTTACTATTTCTCATTTTTTTTAATTATTTTGAAAGCGATGACTCTCAACTCAGTAAAGCGCAGCAGGTGTTGTTATCGAGTCTCTTTCAAACTGTTAAATCCAGCTTGATCTCTTCAGAGAATCCCCATGGTGAAGCAGTCCCCTTCAAAACTATTCATCCAGCTCTTTTTCACTGTGTGATTCTTTACTTGAACAGTACCGTTGGGTTGGCTTAAAAATCACGTCCCATGCAAATCTAGGGATGACACCCCAGCGTCTTATTCGTTTAGGCTCAATCAGCCCCCGAAATACCCATTCCAAGCCCAGTGTTCTGATGAGTTTCGGCGCTCGTTTTTTGGTATGAGACAGCACATCAAAAACACCTCCTATCCCTATCCCAATGCCATAGTGAACCTGTTGAGACACTTTTTGCAAAAAAAGCTCTTGTTTAGGAAACCCCATGCCAACAAGTATAAAATCAGGCCGAGTACGCTCAATATCCTCCAAAATGCATCGTTCGTCTTCTGTCGAAAAAAAACCATGGTGATATCCCTTGATGTCAGACTTTGGAAAGTCTTTTTGAGTTTGCTCAACCGCTTTTTCTATCACCTCCGGTTGGGCTCCTACCCAATAAAACGAATAGCGCTCTTGAGCCAATAGCCTTAGCACTAACTCCATTCCCGTGATTTTATGAAGTTTTTGTCTCAGTCTTATCCTTGCCGCCATCACCAAACCCGTCCCATCGGCCACACAGATCGATTTTCTAATAAGGGCCTCTGCAAAGGATTCTGATTTTGCTCGCACGATGATTTCAGGGTTTAAAGTGGCAATGAGATGAAACCCTGGCTTTCGCAGGATTCCAGGAAGCTGATCAATGAAAAAATCAATGGATTCGTTGACAAAAGTGTAACCCAGAAGAGTTGTAGTGATCATGGCTATTACAATTCAAAACTCTCTAGGTTGTGTTTAGATCTTTGAATGTGCCTTTCCACCCCTATTGTCAGCGCACGTTTATAGTGCTCAAGATTCACCTGAATGAGACCTAATTTTCTCTCAAAAAGCGCCTGTGTAAATTCACTGGGTAAAATCCATTCCTGGCCTAGTTCTTCCGCCAACGAAGTGACTTTTTCATCATACGCCAAGGCTAAAAAGGGAATGCCGTTAAGGCTAGCCCACACACATGCGTGATAGCGCATGGCCACCACACTATCGAGGCGATAGGTATCCAGTGCAGAGGCGCTTGAAGGATTATCGAACATTTTGTTCATCATAACCGTATCAATCACACGCGCAGACAACTCGGGCAAGGCCTGCAGGGCTTTAAAGTCTTCTCTGAGATTAAAATCAAGAAATAAAAAGTCTTGTGGACATGCCAAAAGAGATTTGGAAAGTTCCGCTATGAAAGGCTCTTTAGCCTGGCTTTTTCGTAAAGAAAGGCCTATAAGGGGGGGCTTAGAGTGCTCATTTTTTTTGTTCTTGAATCCCTTTTGAACGGTAATAGGCCAAGTCGGCCGTGAGTGCCAAATTTTCTTTTGGCATACCCAATTTGAGCATAAGATCATAGGATTTGGAATCA
>JAHFDB010000004.1:0-41638 GCA_023249195.1 bacterium
ACTAACTGAATGTTTCTTCCCCATGTATCTATTACCGAGGCCACTCGATATCTTGTGATTTCTGCGTACATCCGTCTGTCCCCTAGCGAGCTATAGTGATCATCAAATTCTTTGTATACTGAACCTAACGCTGTGTTTTTATAAAACCCTGTCCCTAAGGTGACTTTGTCTGCAAATTGTTCGTTTACATATTTAACACTGTTCCCTAAAAGATCGGTCACCTGCGTTAATTCATATCCCACGATGCCTATCCCCACATTGGACTGCCCACCGTATCCAATTCCGTGCTTAAAGCTTAATAGGTCAAAGATATAGGTGGCTCCGCCTTCTGTAACCATCTCTATTTTTCCAGCATTGCTACTATCAAAAATGGTTTCACTCGCTGTGATTTTAGGATTTATTTGCCCATTTTTGACAAATCTTACTATCGTATTGTTCCCTGGACGATTCGAAACAAAGCTCTTTTTATTTGTATTCCAACTATACGTTTCTACCCCCTGACTGCTTTGTATCACAATTTTTTGATAGGCCACATCGGTATACCCTACGTCTCTTTGGGGAATAAACATGCTGACATAGGCTTTCATCCCTACAGACAGATTCCATCCTCTCCCCATCCCAAAACTAAACGAGTCGTTTTCGCTCATCGGAATCGGTGAACTTTGATAACTTGAACTTTGATACGCTCTTGATATCACCACATCCATCCCGTTTTTTCCCGGTAATTTTAAATCTACCTCCGTAAACCCTACGCTCCCTTGCGTTAGATTGAGATCCCCCAACGAAAATGTGTTTTGTGCTTGATTCGATAACATCGCACTTGCACTAGACGCATCCGGCGCCGGACCGGCACTGGCTATCGTGACATTCCCTCCGCTTGTACTTGTTGTTGTTGTCGTTGTTGTGCTAGGGGCTGGGCTTGTGGGGGTGGTTTGCGAAAAGAGCGCTGAGGGGAGGAAAAGTATGCACATTATCCATGCTGAAAATATGCCTGTTAAAAATGCTTTCTTTGCCTGAGAAAGAATCATGTTAAACCCTTTTTGTTGAAATTAAAAATAGTGAACGGTAGGGTTGGATTGTTTCAGGTAATGGGGGTGACGTCAAGTCATATTTTTTCGAAAATGATAATCGGATAGCGACAGTACAGAGAGGCTCTATGCCATCGCTATCCTAGCACAATAAATCTTCTAAGAAATCTCCCTAGCCTAGGACGCTCAGTGTCTCAGCCATGGAAATTCTCAGCGTTTCAGACACAGCACTCATAAGCATCCTGTCATTTAAAATTCTCTGTTTTATCACATTATCCACGCCACAGTTAAAGGCTTCGACAAGATGCTTCTCATCTTGTAGCGCCGGAAAGTACGCGATAACGCGGGCATCTAGACGCGATTTAAGCTTACGAATAAAGTCAGCCGCCCCCCTCAAACGCTCGTATTCTAAAATAATAAGAGGCTCTTGAATTCCCGTATTGTGAATTAAGATATCGCACTCTCTCAAAGTATGTACAAACTTTACCTCATAATCAAAAAATATGATCTTCAAGGCAAGGGCTTCATTGTGATTTTCTCCAACAAAAATAATCCATTGTTTAGACATAAAAAATCTCCCTTATACAATTGTGATCTATTCGACTCGCTAATTTGAATAACACTTAAACTCGACAATAGCTTCTTGAAATTGAACATAAACAATATACGCCTGAGTCATCACCACACCCCTCCCTCAAAAAGTATCCCACAAGAAACATTATTACATAATTGGTTTCTAAAAGTAAACATCTTTTTGTTTACTTCAATACACTTTATAATAAGAAAATGAACTTTTTGTATCGAGAAAGAAACCATTGATTGACTTAGAAACGTATTTAAAAATTCAATTGCGCTCAAAGAAGATGTCTGACTATCAACTATCCGTAGCCAGTGGTATTCCCAAATCAACCATCAGTAAGCTTATGAATAGTAAAACCAAGTTTCCAGGCTACGAAACCCTCAATGCCATTGCGAAAGTATTGGAAATAGACGTCAAACTGCTTTTAGAAAAAATTCCCTCTCGGCATGGACATGAGTCTTTAAAACCCGAAGAACCTGCGGGAATATACCGGACCATTCCCGTTTTCTCCTTTGAAAATGCCAACTATTTTGACCCTAACCAATTTGAAAAAATGCAAAAAAAGGCCATTGGGTTTTCAGACACCAAAATCAAAGGAAAAGCTGTTTTTGCTGTCAAAACAGAAGCGGATCAGTGGCCCTTCCTTGAGGGGCAACACCTGATTATTCAGCCAGAAGCAGAGCCTAAAAATGGGGATTATGTACTCACAAGGACAGCTTCAAAAATTGCTAAAATAGGCCGTTACTGGAGCATCCATCATAGAGCGATTATTAAATGCCTCGATACCCAAAAAGAAACATGGGCACTCTCTGTCCAGGACAATTTAGAAGAAGTGTTAATTGGAGTCGTAAAGCAAGTGATTTGGGAATTATAGTCGTCACTGCACCCTTATGTTTGAGTAAGCCGTTTGAGCTGTGTCACCATATAAAGAGGCAAAGAGAGAAGCCGATAGGCCACCGATTGACTTCCCTCAGGGGTTTGAAGGACATGTTCAAACGAGGCTATGGAGGGCGGATTGAGATCAAATCGAACGGTTAAGGGTGACTTTCTAAGATAGGAAAACAACTGCAACGATCGAAGACGCCCAGACTTACCTGATTTAATCTCAATAGGAATAACCTGACTACCTTCCGAAATAACAAAATCAACCTCTGCATTTTGAGTTTGGCCATCTCGAACCCAGAAGTGGAGAAGTGGTTTTATAGCGGGGTGTTGTCTATAAAGAAGATGGGTTCCAATAAACTGTTCCGCAACACCTCCTTCGGTAATAAGGGTTTGAGGCAACCGTGTAAGCCTTGTCCAATCAACACCATTCAAGGTATTTGCAAGCCCACCATCCAAAAAAAGACATTTAAATATCGAGGGTACTGTTTGGACATCTAGCGGAATTCCTGCAGCATGAGTATGCTCAACAAGATGAACAAGGGTAGCCATTTTAAGCAGAGACAGCGCCATCTTGATCTCTTTTGAACGATGGTTTGAGGAAAGATGTACATACTTTATACGGTTTCCTAAATGAGCAGGAATAAATTTAAAAAGATGGTGGATCAAAAGCAAGGTTTCTTTCCCCAATGCATATTTGGCAAAGTCATCACTATACGTATCTAAAATACTGCGATGAACACGTTGTGCCTCTTCGATACTACGCGTTTCGGTATAAGCGAGAACCGCCTCTGGCATCCCTCCAACACTCATATAGGTGCGCAAATGATCGGAGAGTTGAAGGTGATGTGACTCGGGCCAAGGCTGATTGAGTGTATAGTTTTCTAATTCCTGCACAAGATAGGTTTCTCCAAGCGCAAGTAAAAATTCAGTAAAATTCATAGGCCCAAGATAACTATACTCAATACGACCTACAGGCATAGAAAAGGTATGATCATTCAGGGTAAATTCTAACAAGGACCCTGCTGCAATAACAGGCACATGAGGACACTCTTCATAAAAATAACGCAGTGCCGCCAATGCCGCAGGAGCTGCTTGAATTTCATCCAAAAAAAGGAGGCTATTGGGAGCTAAAAGCGAGGTCTTAACAATGCCTTCTAATTCTTTAAGAATCATGTCCATGTTGAGCGTTTGAAAGACTTTATCTAAATACAAATGGCGTTCTAAATTGATTTCACAGAGTGTCAATCCGTGTTCAATAGCAAAATTACGTACCAAAGTCGATTTCCCAACCTGCCGTGCTCCGCGAATAATCATGGGCTTTCGGTGAGGATGCGTTATCCACTTAGAAAGCCACTCCTGGGCGATTCTTTTCATATTCATATGATACAAAATAGACCCCTATTTTGTCAATAATTGTGCCAAAAAAGAGGTCTATTTTGTTTTAAATTATTTAGGAAAGGGCAACCGAATTCTAAAAATCGTTCCTTTTCCGAGTTCAGAATCAATCTCAATTAAACCATTATGATTCAATATAACGTCCTTAAGAATCGACAACCCCAGTCCCGCATTTTTACCCCCGGTGGGCCCCTTTGTGGTAAAAAACGGATCAAAAATTTTAGATTGAATAGACTCGGGAATCCCAGGCCCATTATCTTCTATTCGAATCTCTATTCCCTTCACAACAACACCATGATGCCCCAAAAATTCGATAGGCACAGTTCCAACCCGAACAATTTTGGGGTCTTCCATTTCTTTTTTATCTAATGCTTGTACCGCGTTGAACAAAACATTAAAAAAAGCCTGATGCAACCTCAATTCATCCCCCATCACCCTAGGCGTTAGGTCTCCGTATTCGGCCAGAATGGTAATGCGTTTTTTACGAGCATCCCCAGTCAATATACTCATAGCCCCATTAAGTATTTTGTGAAGGTATACCAACTTCTTTGTTGCGCCAGGCGTATTTCGAATCAGCTGTGTAATACTCACTTCAAAGCTGGCATAGTGCTCAGAAAGCACTACTTTGAAACGAGGATCTTCTGTAACAAACTTCTCAAGAACACAGCCCTTATCATCTAAATATCCTAGCCTAATCAATTCCTTAAATATAACCTCTGAATCCTCCTCAGAAATGCCCTCAATCTGAGTGAAGCTATCTTTCTTCACACCTCCGCCCGACACCCCATAGCGCATCATATTGGCCGTGATACTTAAAATGCGATTATATTGTGAATAGGCCACATTGATATAGTTATACAAAGCGGTCAGTTTGAGAAAACCCAAAAGCTCAGATCGAATCAATTCAATATTCTCAGAGAATTCTCCACCCAACTCTACATGTCGTGTATCTAACGCCACCGAACTCAGTTTGTTCGTAAAAGTGCCATCCGCTGCCAGGTATCCCTCGTCTTGAAGCCTTTTAAAAAGACGCCCGGCCTGTCCTTGATCGCCCTTGGCAGCAGACAAAAAATCATCAGAACTCACACAATATTGCCAGGTCATCATTGAAACATTATCCGAATCAGAAACCGTTTCAATCCCCACACCTCCAAACTTTTCCGCCACAAAAAGCATATGACTTTGCATAGAGGCCATCGGATTTCGTATTTCATGGGCAATACCCGTAGCCAAAGTTGCCAAGGCTGCCTTATGCGAAAGTTCTTGAGCAATATGAAGGGCATGCTTATGCTTAGCCACTTCTTCCTCCACTCGGCGTTCTAACTCTATATTCATGCTCTTAAGTTTTTGATTGCTCAACCGCAACTTCTCTTGATACTCAATACGCTCAAAAACAACCTTAATTTGATTAATAATAAAAGAAAACACACTGATATCATTTTGAGAAAATTTCTCCTCTGTCAGTTTAGGCCCTAGTATCATAACGCCTTCCACCCTAGAAGAGTTAATCGGCAACACTAAACTTTGGGAAGAAATTCCAAGGTTCTCAAGATCTAACTGAACCGTACGAGGCAATTTCTCTAGAAAAACAGGCTCAGATTCTAGCTTAAAAAACTGGTGAATCAATCTTCTTTCACTCTCAATACACCCTTGAAACCCTGTTTTTATTTGATTGTTTTGCCCCGATTTCCACTTCACAGAAAAAACAGAATAATGATCAGACTCCAAAACAATCGCATGCACACGTTCAAGCTCCATACTCTTAGCAAACTCTTCCCCTATGTGTCGGATAATTTGTGTCCGATCGAACAAATACACCAATTCTTGCGACAAATTATACAAAAGTGTCTGAAGATCATATCGCCCCCTCAAAAATCGTTTTTCCGCCTTAGTAATAAGAAAAAGATTGAATTTGCCCCCAAGAAAGGTCCAAGCCAGCCCAACACACACAAGATACAAAGTCGCCCAAGGTTTGGGAAATACAAACACCAAAAGCAGCGTAGACAATGCCAACATCACCGTAACAAGATAGGCACTCGCCCTGGTAATAATGACTTTGATATCTAGTAATCCGTATTTAGTAAACGTATACGTGACAAGCAGAACATAGGCAACTACCCCAAGCAAACCAAATGGATAAATAGGTAGATTGAAAACAAGTGGAAACGTTGACGCTCCCCCTGAAAATCCAAAACAAAATCCCCACAATAAAATATTAGCTTGTCTTCTTGTCTGTGGATCACTCATTTGTTTTATCCCCAGAAATAACTGTAAAACACCTATTGAAGCAATTACAACAAAAACAACTGGGAAAAGGATATAAGCAGCACCTGGGTTTGCGTAATAGCAACCGTTTATTTTGACAGACATTGATGAAACAAAAGTACTAGGAAAAAGTATTGATGCCATAAAATATATAAATGTAAGCATATATCCAAAATAAATAATTCTTGATCTTTTAAATTCAATCTTTTCCAGAAAAACATTAACAAAATGAATAAAAGTTATTGGGATAAAAAGGGCTATTAAGTTGTGCCCCCTTGCAAACAAAAGAGCATACGAATAGCTAGATGCCGCAATCGTCAAGGCAAAACCAAAACCCCACAAAGCTACACACAAACTAAAAACAGTCCAAGTCCTATTAAGTAGTTTTCTAGGAGAATAAAGGAGAACAATTCCACTGGAAAAAAGACCGGCTAAACCCACAAAAAAACCAGATAGAATTAAAAACATAGCTACTCAGGCTTATTTCTTCCCAAAGCTGCATGTCCACGCACAAAATTACCAGTAACCAAAGCTGCACCAGTAGTAATTTCGCCTGCCAAAAGAGTAGCTCCTATAATCTCAGAAAATTTATCCACCATGCCAGAACCTGCACATTCCATAATACTCAAGCATTCTTTTTGAGTTCCATTTCCAGTACCCCCACCCACTGTGCCAACAAGTAAGCTTGGGATATGAAGACTAACATAAAGATCTCCATCACCATTAACCTCACAATTCGATGTTGCCACATGAGAACTTGAAATGTCTGCCATGTCCTGACCGCATGCTAGAAAAATAGCAGCCATTCCATTTGCGGCTTGACAATTGATACCTAACATATTTGCTCTCATACTCGACAAATAGCCTCTGTGCCACAGCTTTTGCATATCTTCAGGTGATACGCGGAGTTTCTTTAATACCTCTCGTGTCACAACAGACTCACAAAAAACTGATTTCCCAAACGTAGAGTTTGTTACGTGATTTGATATTTTCTTGACTGCTGAATAATTAGATCTTTCATAAAAGTGTTTTTTCACAGCCTCTTCAATAAATTGACAGGCTTTGTGCGTAGCCACATTAATCATATTCATTCCTTGAGCATCACCCGTTGAGTAAATAAACTGTAAAAGAAGCCCTCTTTCAATCAATTGGGGTTTTATTTCAAGAAGTTTGCCGTGACGAGTTGTTGACTCAGCAATTTCTCTTATTTTTTTGTAATGCAATTTCACCCAATCTACAATAACTTCTGATTCTTCTATTGTTTCTGTGATAAAAACTGGCGAAACATGTAAATAGTTAGACTTTACTCTTACTTTGACGCCTCCACTTTCTGACACAATTCTCATACCTAAATTATAAACAGTAACAATAGCACCTTCTGTTGTTGCCATTGGAACAAAAAAGCTACCTTCGGCATGTTGCCCATGCACTAAAATTGGCCCTGTAATTCCAACAGGAATCTGTGCAACACCAATTAAATTTTCAATATTACCCTTCCACTGTTGAGGCAAAACAGGCTGGCCAGAAAGATGCTTCAAATTAACTCCCACTGTCTCTTCTACCCATTTTCTTCTTTTTTCAACATTCTCATGAGCATAATCAGACTCACCAAATTTGGGAATTTTTAGATGTTTTTTATTCTGAACCACTCGAAACGCCACATCTTCCGCCCTAATCACCTTAGCATTTTTATGAACAACTGGAGGTTTTTTGAGTGCTTCTATCGTGGAAAATAGGATACCTTGTTGCAATGTCGCAGGATCTGAGTTTTGGTCTATAGAAATCTGAGCATCAACGCCGAAATCCACCATATTGTTTTCTCCTCTGTTACCCAAAAGCTAATAACATTATCTGCCATATTGATGGGATGAGGGCATTATACCTTGAAGAAGTACATGGAGGAATGATCTAAATCAATTTCCAAGATCACGCTGCCTGCTGTTGAAAAATATGAATTTGGTAAACACACGATTCACTTTTCTCTTCGCGGAGTCACTCAAAGGCTTAAATAGCGGCTGATATTTGGCACAAGAGATATGACAGCGTGTTTAACTTACTAAAACCGCGTCAACTCGGCCCCCATCCACTGAGTCACCTGTTGTCGAATAAGTTTGTATTGAATTAAGTAAGATACCTTTTCCAATAATTTTCTATTTAAAAATGGCTTTGTAATGTAATCCGAGGCTCCAGCCCGAATGGTCTGAATGATCAAATCAAAATCATCAAAAGCTGTCAGCATCACTACCACAATATAGGGGTCAAATTTTTTGATTTCTTCTACACATTGATCCCCACTTTTTTCAGGCATTCCAATGTCCAGCAAGACCAGATCTATCGGCGGTTTTTGAGTCTTCAACATCTCAAAAGCTTCCTTCGCGCTATTGGCCATAAGCACCTCAAATTCATCCGTAAGGGCCATCTCAACACCCGTTAATACGTGAGGTTCATCATCCACCACCAAAACTTTGGGTTTAGTCCATTCTTTGAGCAGAGTATGAATTTTATTGTCTTCAATGGCTTTTAATACTTCCGTCTCAGTAAAATCATGGGGAGAGGTGTTAAAAGGAAAAAACAAAGCCAATTCACTTGGTTTAACCGCAAGATGTTCTCGTTTACGATGGGTTAAATGGTGCTTAAACGCTTCCAGTCGGGTTTTGATTTCCATAAGACTCGTGCGTTCAAGTTCTCGGTTAAGATTTTCAAGAGTACTTTGATGATCAAAGGCTTGGTGCATGGCAATGCTCAACTCGGCTTCGTGATAGGGTCTCTTCAAAAGGTCTGACGCCCCTGCTTTCATCAAATCGATGACGTCTTTAGGAGAAATATCATCTGAAAGAAGAATAATATGAGGCAGTGGATACATGGCTTTCAAAGTATCCATCACCACGGTCGCAGACATATCTAATAACGTAGTGGAAAGGATCACAATTTGAACTTTCACGAGATGAGTCGCAAAAAGTGCAATGCCATCCTTGGCGTTTCTAGCTGTAAAAACATTGTAACATTCTCGGGTTAATACCGTAGAAATACGGTCACATTCAATTGGATTTTCTTCAATAACGATTACTAATTTACTCACTATCCAGTCCCTTTTTGTAATGATTGAGATAACCCCAATATTCCCCATCGCAGGATGAATGAAACATGTTCGGCGAAAAAGGTCTCTTGATCAAGAGCTGAACATTGTTGGTTAAACTAATTTCAGGTAGAGTAATGTCATTATACAAGGAGATTTGACATGCTTACATTCATCAGCCAACTTGAAACCATTATTGAAAACCGAAAAGAAAAACTCCCAGAAGGGTCTTACACAACAACCCTCTTCAAAGCCGGTTTAGACCGTATTTTACGAAAAATTGGGGAAGAAAGTGGCGAACTTATTATCGCTGGAAAAAACCAAAATAAAACTGAAATCGCCAACGAGGCCGCCGATCTCTTATTTCACATTCTTGTCCTTTTACACAACGAAGGGCTTAGCCTCAAAGATGTAGAAGAGGTTCTTAAAAACCGCCATGAGTAATTTTTTAAAAGCAGCAATTGGCATCATTCTTGCCATCAGTCTGGCTGCCTTCGGGTTTCTCATTTGGCTAATCTATTTTAAAGAAAAATCAGGCTCTTACGCAGAAGCAGTCGCACACTTGCCCGCACTGAATGCCTTACTGAACAGTCTTAGTACGGTCTGTCTTATCGGTGGGATCATGGCCATCAAAAAAGGACTCAAACAACGTCATATGAAATGGATGTTCAGTGCCTTCATTTTTTCAACACTTTTCTTAATGTCTTACATCACTTATCACAATTTCCACGGAGACTCTCACTTTGCCAAAACGGGCCTCATCAGACCTCTTTATTTTTTTGTATTGATCTCTCATATTTCACTCACAATCATAGCCCTACCCCTTATTCTTATTACCTTCTTCTTGGCGCTCACACAGCACTTCCCTTACCACAAAAAAATAGCCAGAATAACCTTTCCTATCTGGCTTTATATCTCCATCACTGGGGTGCTGATCTATCTTTTTAACCTATAACTTAAGCTTTTAACACCACCAAAGGCGCCAAAACCGCACGAATCTTCGCCTTTTCTTCCGGTGTTGCTTCAATCAAAGGTAACCGCAATCCGCCTACCTTAAACCCCATCATTGCTAGCGCCGCTTTTACAGGCGTTGGATTTGAGGTAATAAACAACACCTCGAACAACGCCTCTAGTTTTTTCTCAAGCGCATACGCCTCTTTCTTATCCCCTTTTGCAAAAGCGTCCACCATCTCTTTAATTTGAGTTCCTGCACAGTGGGATGCAACCGAAATAACCCCATAGGCCCCGTGCTCCATAAAGGGCAGTGTAAGCCCATCATCACCCGAATAAATGACAAAGTTTTTTGGAACCACTTTACGAATTTCTTCTACTTGAATCACACTGCCTGCCGACTCTTTAACCCCAATAATAGTCTCCATTTTAGCCAGTCGTCCCATTGTTTCGGGCTCCATATTACGAGATGTTCGGCCAGGAATGTTGTATAACACAATAGGCAACCGAGTCGCCTCTGAAACCGCCTTAAAATGTTGATAAATGCCTTCTTGAGACGGCTTATTGTAATAAGGCACCACTTGCAACACCCCATCTACACCCATTTTTTCTGCATTTTGAGTCGCCTCAACCGCAGTAGCCGTACAATTAGAACCCGTCCCAGCCATGACCTTAGCCTTACCCTTTAACGCATGAACCACAACCCTAAAGAGTTCCAATTCTTCTTCCGCCGTTAAGGTGGGCGATTCTCCGGTAGTCCCTGCTAAAAGCACCGTATCTGAACCGGTTTCTACCAAAAAATGTGCCAGCCGAACAGCCTCGTCATAATTGACCGTTTTATCGGCATGAAAAGGCGTGACCATCGCGGTAATGAGTCGTCCAAATGGATTTTTCATAAAAGCTCCTTTAAAACCGAATCTTGAGTAGGCAGCTCCTGCACATTTCTAAGCTGTCTTTCAATCGTTCTAGACTTTCTTGAGGCATCCTCGATAGTATTGCCTGCTTCTTGTAATTTCTTTTGTGTCTTATCTAAGATATCTCCAAACTTACCAAACTCGGTCTTAACGGCCCCTAGGACACTCCAGACCTCGCTAGCCCTTTGTTGTATGGCCATCGCCCTAAAACCCATCTGTAGACCATTTAAGATAGCTGCAAGCGTAGTTGGACCGGCCACTACCACACGAAATTTCTGTTGCAAAACATCTGTCAATCCCGGTAAGCGTAGCACCTCGGCGTACAACCCCTCAATCGGCAAAAATAAAATCCCAAAATCTGTTGTAAAAGGAGGACATAGATACTTGTCAAAGATATCCTTTGCCTCTGATTTAATTGTCGTTTCCAATTCTTTTTTAGCCAGAGCAACCCCCTCGCTATCGACACTGTCCTGAGCAGCCAAAAGCCTTTGATAGCTTTCTTGAGGATATTTAGAATCAATAGGAAGCAAACAGTCTTTCAATTTAATCGCAAATTCTACGGTTTCATTACGCTGAGGATTCACTTTTGTATTCACTAAATATTGCTCTGGGGTCAAAATTTGGTCCAACAAGTTTCCCAACTGAATTTCCCCCCAAATACCTCGGGTTTTGACATTAGTGAGCACACGTTTCAGATCCCCAACGCCACTCGCCAAACTTTGCATTTCGCCCAAACCCTTATGCACCAATTCCAACCGTTGGCTCACCAACTGAAAGGAATCCCCCAATCGTTTTTCTAAGGTAGCATGCAGTTTTTCATCCACCGTCAGACGCATCAGCTCTAATTTTTTCCCATTGTCTTCTTGCAATAAATGCAGTCGATTTTCTAAGGTCTGACGCATCACATCCATTTTTTGATCATGCGTCTGTGTCAGCAAAGAAAGCTGCTTAGAAAAACTGTCCAATTGATTTTTTTGGAGGGTAGAAATATCGGTCATCGACCGAATCAATGAGTCATTAAACAGTTTCAAAGAGGCTTGCAGTTCCTCACGATTTCGACGAAACTCTTCTTGCATGGATGCACGATAAGCCCAAGCTATTCCAATAAACAGAATAATAAGAAGAAACAAGACAGCATAAAGTAAGATTATCGCGCTCATAAGGAATTTCTATGGGGTGAACGATGGGACTTGAACCCACGACCAGCGGAACCACAATCCGCTGCTCTACCAACTGAGCTACGTCCACCATAAAATGTAGGAAATGAGTGTAGCGTATTTAGAGAAAATTGGAAACAATGGGTGTGAGACATGTGCTCACACCCAAAAACAGAAGAAACTAGAAAGCTTCCATCTCCAGCACCAACTCTTCACTTAATTCCTCTTCAAAAGCCATTGTCTCAACCACATCTAGATCATCCACTTCCAAACCAACACGCTGATAAATCGGCATCCCAGTCCCGGCAGGAATAAGCTTCCCAATAATGACATTCTCTTTCAAGCCATACATCGGATCAGATTGACCTTCAATAGCAGCTCTCGTCAAAACGCTGGCTGTTTGTTGGAAGGAAGACGCAGAGACAAAGCTTTCTGTATTCAACGAAGCACGCGTAATCCCTAGCAAAACTCTTTCACCTACGCTAGGAGCCTTACCTGCTTCCATCATTTCAATATTGGTCTTTTCAAAAACACGAATATCAATCAGCTCATTCGGCAAGAAACGGGTATCTCCCATTCCCACAATATTGATTTTTCGGGTCATCTGACGAACAATAACCTCGGTATGCTTACTGTTAATTTGTACACCTTGTGAACGATATACCTTTTGAACTTCTTCCCCCAAGTAAGCCTGGGTTGCAAAAACACCCTTGGTATCCAAAATATCGTGAGGATTAATGACCCCATCGGTCAACTGATCGCCACGCCTTACTTTTTTACCTGAGTACACCTTTAAACGTGTCCCATAAGCAATTTTGTACTCTTTTTTGTCTTTTTCTCCAATGACGGTTGCCATACGGTAACCTTCTTCATCAGAAATTTCAACGATCCCGTCTAACTCTGTCAAAATAGCAGCATCTTTAGGCTTTCTACCTTCGAACAATTCTTCAACCCGTGGAAGACCTTGAACAATGTCCTTGGTTTTAGAAGCATCAGACCCGCCGATTCTTTCTCTGGCAATAATTTCACCCACTCGAACTTTACTGCCATCCGCAATAAAGAAATTGGCACCCGATAAGACCGAGTAAGATTCTCCAGGACAAATTCGAACAGTATAAAGCTCTTCTTTTTCTTTGGTTTTACCTTTTAATTTCGAAAACGCTTGCTTTCCTGCTTTGGAAATATTGACAATGATACCCCCGACCTCAAGAATCAGACCCGGAGCCAATTCTCCTTCGGTTTTGATTCTATCGCCCTCTTTGTACTGTACCGCAATGCGCTCAGGAATTTCATAATCATGGAACACCTTGGGATTAAGAACAAATACTTCTCCGTCTTTCTTGGCAACCACTTCGACAACTTTCCCATCTTCATCTTTACGCGACTGAAGATCCACACCAATCAACTTCACAATACCTTCACTTTCAGAGATCACATACTCATAAGCAGGGTCATACTCTGCCAACGAATCTCCGATATCCAATTTTTGCTTAGGTTGAACCAAAATCGTACTTCCTCTAGGAATAAGATAAGCGCGTTTTTGTGTTTTATCGGAAGCAACATAAAGATTTCCTTCGCGAGTAGATACCCACATAGTTTCACCGTGTTGGTCAGAAATTTTGCTCATCGCCAAATCATCAGGAAATTCTACAACGCCGGCATGTTTTGCCTTGATATCCACTTTAGAAGATTTTCTCAAGTCAACCCCCCCAGTGTGAAAGGTTCTCATGGTCAGCTGCGTTCCAGGTTCCCCAATAGATTGAGCCGCAATAATTCCAACAGCTTCACCAATGTTGATCACTTTGCCTGAAGCCAAATCTAATCCATAACATTTTTGACATAAACCACGCTCAGAACGACACTTATAAATGCTTCGAACACGCACAGAATCTTTACCCATTTCTTGGATTTCCTGGGCTTGCGCAGGGGTTAAAAGATCTCCCACTCGGGCAATTTTTTTCTTGGTAGTAAGATTGGTAATATCTTCCATCAAGAATCGACCTTCAAGGAGCTCCGCCAAAGACACAATGATATTAATTCCATCTTTAATAGATTGAATCTCAACACCTTCATCCGAACCACAATCTTCTTGAATGATCATGACATCCTGAGCAACATCAACCAATCGTCGTGTCAAATACCCCGAGTCAGCTGTTCTCAAGGCAGTATCAACCAACCCCTTACGAGCACCATAAGAAGAAATAAAATATTCAGTTAAAGACAAGCCTTCTTTAAAATTTGCCTTAATAGGAATACTAACCGTTCTACCCTGGGCATCAGACATCAAGCCTCTCATCCCAGCTAACTGCCGTACTTGATCCATGTTTCCTCTAGCACCTGAGTTTGCCATAATAAATAAATTATTCAAACGGCCCAATTCTGATTCTAAAGATCCGGCCACTTCTTGTGTGGTTTCTCTCCAAATATCGTTGCTTCGAAGTTGTTTCTCCCGAGAAGAGATGGATCCCATTTTGAATAGCTTATCAATTTTCTCAATTTCTTTTTCGGCATGTTCCAACAATTTAGGCTTGGTACTTGGAATTTTGAGGTCATCGACAGAAATCGAAATACCAGACAAGGTAGAATATTTAAACCCAATATTCTTAAGCTCATCTACCAAATGTGCAATAGTAAAATTGCCATACTTGGTATACCACTTAAACACCAATTCCCCCATTTTCTTCTTCCCTACAATTTCGTTAATAAACTCTTCTGCAGGAAAGCCATGGTGAGCCAAAATAGTTTGAACGGTGTCATTAAAAATAACGCGCCCTATCGTTGTTTCATATCTTTGACCATTTAACTTCACCATAATTTGTGTCTGTAATCCGATAGCGCGTGCTTCTAAAGCCCTCTTTGCTTCATCAATATTAGAGAAGTTTTTACCTTTACCCTGCAAAGAATTCGGATCATCCACTGTCAGATAATAAAGCCCCAAAATCATATCTTGAGTAGGTGTTACCACGGCACGACCTGAAGAAGGAGACAAGATATTATTCGTCGCCATAATCAAAAGTCGGCATTCGCCTTGCGCCTCTAAGGATAGCGGCACGTGAACAGCCATTTGGTCACCGTCAAAGTCGGCATTAAACGCTGTACACACAAGCGGATGAATTTGAATAGCAGATCCTTCCACAAGAATGGGTTCAAAAGCCTGAATCCCTAATCTGTGCAAAGTAGGCGCTCTGTTCAAAAGAACAGGCTGTCCCTTAATAACCCCTTCCAACACATCCCAAACAACAACATCACGGTTTTCAATTTTTCGTTTAGCACTCTTAACGTTTGTGACGTAGCCCTTTTCAACCAATTTGCGAATCACAAATGGTTTAAAAAGTTCCAATGCCATTTCTTTCGGCAGACCACATTGATGAAACTTCAAATGAGGCCCAACAACGATAACAGAACGCGCAGAATAGTCTACACGCTTACCCAACAAGTTTTGTCTAAATCGACCTTGTTTTCCCTCAATAATATTCCCTAATGACTTCAAAGGTCTGCCATTAGATCCTGTTACTGAACGCCCTCGTTTACCATTGGAAATAAGAACATCTACAGCTTCTTGAAGCATTCTTTTTTCATTACGAACAATCATTTCAGGAGCGCCAATATCAATCAAACGCTTTAAACGATTGTTTCTATTGACAACACGTCGATACAAATCATTAAGGTCAGAGGTAGCAAAACGGCCACCTTCCAATTGAACCATCGGACGCAAATCAGGGGGCATCACTGGAATAACTTCTAAAATCATCCATTCAGGACGATTTCCAGATTTTGCCAACGTTTCAACAATCCTCAAACGCTTAGTAACTTTAAGCCTTTTTTGACCTTTAACATCATCTAGACCTGTTCGCAATTCAAGGGCAAGCTCTTTTAAATTAAGCCCCCCTAAAATTTGCTTAATAGCGGATGCTCCCATTTCAGCCTTAAACTGATTTCCATATTTCTCTTTAAGTTTGGCATATTCCGTTGTTGAAAGTGTCTTTCTAACTTCTAAAACATCCGAAATATTAGAAGAAACCTCGGTCACAATATAAGAATCGTAATAGATAACTTCTTCTAACTGTCGAGAAGACATATCCAGAAGAAGACCTATATAACTAGGAATACCCTTTAAAAACCAAATGTGGCACACGTCTGCAGCCAATTCAATATGGCCCATACGCTCACGTCTTACCTTAGAATGGGTTACCTCAACACCACAACGTTCACAAACAATACCTCTATACCGCACACGGCGATACTTTCCACAAGAACATTCCCAATCCTTCACTGGACCAAATATTTTCTCGCAAAAAAGCCCTTTTCTTTCAGGCTTAAATGTTCTGTAGTTAATGGTTTCAGGCTTTTCAACTTCCCCGTAAGACCAAAAACGAATCTTATCGGGGGAAGCTAGCCCTATTTCTAAATAATCAAATTCACTCGCACTACTTGCCAACATAGGTGTTACTCCTTTATCTATCGTGTATCGACTTCAGCACCATCAGAAGACTTCACTCTGACGTCCAACGCGATGGATCTTAACTCGCGCAACAATACTCGGAACGATTCAGGCGTACCGGGCTTAGACAAAGACTTACCTTTAATAATCGCTTCATACGCTTTAGCTCTACCTGTTAAATCATCCGACTTAATCGTGAGCATTTCTTGTAAGGTATGCGCCGCGCCATAAGCTTCAAGCGCCCACACTTCCATTTCCCCAAACCTTTGTCCCCCATAGTGGGCTTTACCACCCAAGGGCTGCTGGGTAACCAAAGAGTAAGGACCTGTGGATCTAGCGTGAATTTTATCTTCAACCAAGTGAATCAGCTTTAACATATACATGCATCCTGCTGTCACCTCACGCTCAAAGGGAAGACCTGTTCGGCCATCTCTCAAAACCACTTTTCCAGACCGATTAATCCAAGAGTAACCTTCTTTTTGAGAAGCTTCCACCAGTTTATCTTCCACTTTTTTCACGGAAGCCAACTCTTCAAAAACTTCGTCAAATAATTGGGTTTCATAACTTACACCCAATACATAGGACGCCATTCCCAAAAGAGTTTCAAACAACTGGCCCACGTTCATTCTAGAAGGAACCCCAAGCGGATTTAATATAATGTCTAACGGTGTTCCATCGGGCAAAAATGGCATATCTTCTTCAGGCAAGATAGTAGAAATAACACCTTTGTTTCCGTGACGACCCGCCATTTTATCCCCAATCGAAACCTTTCTCAATTGAGCCACGTAAACTCTGACAATACAGTTCACTCCAGGAGGCAAACTATCATCAGAATCCCGCGAAAATACACGAACACCGATCACTTTTCCTGAGCCACCGGAAGACACCCTCAAAGAGGTATCTCTCATATCACGAGCTTTATCACCAAAAATAGCCCTTAAAAGCTTTTCTTCAGCAGGCGGTTCACTTTCCCCTTTAGGGGTCACTTTACCCACCAAAATATCACCCGCCTCAACAATGGCACCCACACGAATAACACCTGTTTCATCTAAATTCTTAATAGCCTCTTCAGAGACATTGGGAATTTCCCATGTAATTTCTTCTGGGCCCAACTTAGTTGTTCTCACATCCACCTCATATTTATGAATATGAATGGAAGAGAAGACATCTTCTCTGACCAGTCTTTCAGAAATAACAATCGCGTCTTCGAAGTTATACCCTTCCCAAGGAACAAGCCCAATCAACACATTTTTACCCAGAGCCAGCTCGCCATGACTCGTAGACGTTCCATCTGCCAAAATATCGTTCGTTTTGACTTTATCACCAGCGCGAACAATGGGTTTCTGATTTTTACACGTGTTTTGGTTCGATCTAAAATACTTCTGAAGGGTATAGGTTCTATCCTTCCCATTAGAGGCCTTTACAAGAATATAATCACCTGTCACTTTCAAAACAGTTCCGTCTTCGACAGCTTTGACCATCGCACATGAGTCTCTGGCAATCACCGCCTCTAAGCCTGTCCCCACAAAAGGAGATTCAGGATAGATCAACGGCACCGCTTGACGTTGCATGTTTGCACCCATCAATGCTCTGTTGGCATCATCGTGCTCCAAAAAGGGAATCAATCCACAAGAAACCCCTACAATTTGACGAGGAGAAACACCCATGTACTGAACATCCTCGGCCTTCACCAAGCCAAATTCACGGTTATGCCTTGCAATAATCAATTTCCCTTGAAGCTTCCCATTCTGAGAAGGAGAATCCCATGGTGCAATGTAGAATTTATCCTCGACATCCGCAGTAAAATATTCAATATCTGAAGAAATTTTACCTTTAACCACTTTCAAATAGGGTGTTTCAATAAAACCATACTCATTCACCTTGGCATATGTTGCCAACGGCCCAATCAAACCCGCATTAGGACCTTCCGGTGTTTCAATTGGACAAATTCTTCCGTAGTGGGAAGGGTGAATATCACGCACTTCAAAGCCAGCACGTTCTTTTGTCAAACCACCTGGACCCAAGGCGCTCAAACGACGCTTATGCGCAATTTCAGCCAACGGATTTGTTTGATCCATAAACTGAGACAGCTGGGAGCTTCCAAAGAACTCTCGCATAACCGCCACCAAAGGTCGGATATTAATCAACTGTTGAGGCATGACTTTCTCATTGCCTTTCACAGCCAATTGCTCTCTCACCAAACGCTCAAGACGTGCAAGCCCAATTCGGAATTGTTTCTGTAATTGTTCTCCAACACTTCGAATACGTCGATTACCTAAGTGGTCAATATCATCCGTCACACCCTCATTTTGAATAAGGCCACAGACATAATTGACAACACCCAAAATATCTTCGCTGGTTAACACCAAGGTTTCCATACCCACAGACAAATCAAGTCGTTTATTAATTCTATATCGCCCTACAGCCCCCAAATCATATTTGGAAGCCTCAAAAAAGAGGTTGTTCAATAGTACCTTCGCACCTTCCAATGTCACGGGATCACCAGGTCGAAGCTTGCGATAAATTTCCAACAACGACTCTTCAGTCGATTCAATTGGAGCCTTATCCAATGTTTTCTGAATAATCTCTTTGGCAGAAGACTGCTTAAGAATATCTTGTGCGCTAAATCCTAATCCACCCAAAAGGAGGGAGACCGGTAATTTTTTAATTTTGTTAATATTGGCATAAACGATTCCATTAGGATCTGATTCAATTTCTAACCACGCGCCCCTAGTAGGAATGATGGTGGCTAAATAACCAATCCGATCCGGAGTTACTCCAATTTTTTTTCTGAAGTACACACCAGGAGATCGTACAAACTGACTGACAACCACACGCTCAGTTCCGTTTACAAGAAAGGTTCCAGATTCAGACATTAGCGGGATAGCGCTCATAAACACTTCCTGCTCAAGGATTTCACCTGTTTCTTTATTAAGCAAACGAACCGGAACTCTCAATGAAGCTGCATAGGTAATTTCACGAATTTGACATTCTTGAAAAGAAAATTCAGGCTCATCGAGTCGATAATTCTCTAAAAATTCAAGCTCGTATTTGCCATTGTAGGCCACTATCGGAGAAATGCTTTTAAATTCTTCCTTGAGCCCTTGCTCTAGAAAATTTTTAAAAGAATTAAGTTGAATTTCAATCAGATTAGGAATCTCCAGGTTTTCTCTAACAGACTGGGGATGAAGACGTTCTCTTTTTCTTGGTTTTAAAGCTAGCACTCGTTTCACCTCGATGACAAAAAGTGACCTGAGTCAAAACCAAAAGAATTTTGGATTTTGCTCAGGTCACTTTTTAAGATTTGATACAAAGATAAGACAGAAAATTATTTAATTTCTACTTTTGCGCCTTGCTCTTCAAGAGCAACTTTCATCTTTTCAGCTGCTTCCTTAGTAATGCCTTCTTTAACAGGCTTAGGAGCAGCGTCTACTAGATCTTTGGCTTCTTTTAAGCCAAGACCCGTAAGCTCACGTACTACTTTCAATACTTGGATTTTCTTGTCTCCAGCAGAAGCTAGAATAACAGAAACGGTTGAAGGTCCTTCATTTTCAGCTTCAGCAGGTGCTCCACCTTGAGCTGCTGCGAATGCCATAGGAGCTGCTGCAACCACACCAAACTTGTCTTCCAAAGCTTTCACAAGCTCGGAAAGTTCCAAAACCGTCATGGTTTCAATACTTTCAATAATCCCTTTAGCTTTCTCCGATACTTTGACTTCAGCTACTGTACTTGTCATTTCTCATTTCACCTCCTGTTTTTTTTCCTTAATTGCATTTAAGGAATTAACCAATCCTCGCACTGGGCTAGAAAGACTGGTGACTAATCGTGTAAGTGGCGCTTTAACAGTACCAACTACCTGGGCTATTAACTGATCACGACTTGGCAAGGTTGCTAAAGTCATCACCGACTTTTCAGTCAAAACAACACCCTCTAGGAGGCCGCCCTTGATTGAAAACTGATTTACCTCTTTACCAAACTTAACCAAAATCTTGGCCATATTGACTGGATCTTGGGCGTTCAATACAAGAGAAGGCCCTTCAAGAAAATGACCTGGACAAGTAATATTCAACTCCTCCAAAGCCCTTCTTGTAAGGGTATTCTTATAGACAGCCGCAGACCCGCCTTCTTTTCTGACACTTCGCCTTAAGCTAGTGAGATCACTAACACTCAAGCCTCTAAAGTCAGCAAAGATAATTACTTGAGACTCATTAATTTTTTGTTTAATGGAGCCTACTACTTTCTCTTTCTCAGCCTGTGCTACCAAAGATCCCATAAACTAACCTTCCTTCCACTTCACTTGCTGAGGTTCAAGGAAAATACCTGGGGACATCGTTGAACACAGTGAAATAGATTTTAAATATACACCCTTTGACTTAGAAGGCTTTGCTTTCACCAACGCATCATAAAGAGCCATAAAATTAGACTTTATGTTCTCCGCTGGAAAAGAGAGCTTTCCAACAATGGAATGAACACTTCCAGCCTTATCATTTTTATATTCCAACTTACCGGACTTAAAGTCCTTCACAGCTTCAGCAACATTAGGGGTCACAGTGCCGCTCTTAGGATTTGGCATCAATCCTTTCGCGCCCAAGACTTTTCCCAACTTACCCACCTTAGCCATCATATCAGGACTGGTAATAAGCAAATCAAAGTCGAGCCATCCACCCTGAATTTGATCCACTAAATCTTCACCGCCCACAACATCAGCACCCGCCTGCTTTGCAGCAGCTTGCTTTTCGCCACTGGTGATAACAGCAATCTTCAACGTTTTTCCTGTTCCGTTAGGAAGAATCAAAGTTCCTCTAATTTGTTGATCCGCATGTCTTGGATCTATACCCAAATTGAAGTGAACCTCAACCGTTTCATCGAACTTAGCAAAACTAAGCGTCTTAAGCAAAGAAATGGCCTCATCTGGAGAATAATTTCTATCTTCAACCAGAGTAACCTTTTCTAAATATTTTTTACCTCTATTCATGATTCAACCCTCACACCCATACTTCTTGCAGACCCCGCAATAATGCTTTTAGCCGTCTCTAAATCAGATGCATTCAAATCTTCCATCTTAAGCTCGGCAATAGATTGAAGCTGAGCTTGAGTCAAAGTCCCTACAATATTTGTATTGGGATTAGGAGAACCTTTATCTAAACCCAAGGCTTTCTTGATAAGAATAGACGCAGGAGGTGTTTTAAGAATAAACTCAAATGTTTTATCTTGAAAAACAGTAATCTCTACAGGAATAACGGTATCACCCTTATCCTTAGTTCTTTCATTGTAAGCTTTACAAAACTCCATAATATTCACACCATGTTGACCCAAAGCAGGCCCAATAGGAGGAGCTGGATTTGCTTTTCCAGCAGGAATTTGAAGCTTAATAACCGCCTTAACGGGTTTATTTGTTTTTGCCATAATAAAAACCTTTACTCTTTAATAAAACGTTTTTCCTTAAACTGCACGCTCAACTTGATCAAAATCAAGCTGAACGGGGGTCTCTCTACCAAAGATAGAGATTAAGGCTTTTAAGATACCTTTTTCAGCATTAATTTCTGAAATCGGACCAGAATAGCCCCTGAATGGCCCACCAATAACCTTCACAACTTCACCTTCTTCAAAATCAACATCAACCGTTTTAGATTTATCACCCATTTTTCTCAATACGCGCAAAATATCCTCTTCGGTAACGGGAGTGGGTCGGCTCTTAGAACCGATAAACTTAGCAACACCCATCAAGCTTCTAATTTCATGATAGATCGCATCATCCATCACCATTTCAATAAAGACATACCCAGGGAAAATCTTTGAAACCTTCTCAAGCCTTTTATTATTCTTAATTTCAACAATCTCTTCCTCAGGAACAAGAACCTGAAAAACTTTATCTCCGAGAGACTTTTCTTCTACAACCGAAAAAATGCGGGTTTGAACCTTTTTCTCTTGGCCAGTGTAACACTGAAGAATAAACCACTCCCCTCGTTTTTCAGGGAGACCTATTACCTCTTCGAGGCCTGACTCAAGCGTCTCAATTTGAATTTCTTGCGATTCTACTTCACTCATTTTCTGCACCATACACCTTTATCTCAAAAGCTTTAACGCGTAAAAAATCTTGCCCAAAAGAATATCAATACCACCAACAAAAATAACAAAAACAAACATTACCAAAAGAACCAACAAAAATGACCGCAATACCACAGGCCTAGAAGGCCACTCTACTCGCTGCAACTCTGACTGAACATCACTTAAAAAATTTCCTGGCTTTTTAAAGGCCGAAGATCGAGATCGATCAACCGAAGACACTACACTGTTTTGCTTATCCATTTATCATCCCAACCTGGCAGGCCCGGTCGGATTCGAACCGACAACAATCGGTTTTGGAGACCGACGCTCTACCAGTTGGAGCTACGGGCCTAAAAATTACTTTGTTTCTTTATGCAGGGTATGACGTCTGCACCATTTGCAATACTTTTTCAACTGCATACGAGCGGCCATCGTCGCCTTATTTTTGGTAGAATGATAGGAACTTCGTCCACACTCAGCCTCTTCACATCTTAAAATAACTTGTACTCTCATGGAAAAATCCTATCCTTAGCTAAAAATCGCAGGGGATAACTCTATCATAATCAGAGAAACGGTGTCAACACATACCTCAAACACGGTTCCTTAGCGGCTTTAACCTCATCTAATCGACCGATAATTTTATGATGAGGAGCCTCGTGAAGTATTTCTGGATGCTCAATACACTCTGTTTTAATGGCAATAAGTGCCTCAATAAACGACTCGATAGTCTCAAGCGTTTCTGTTTCAGGAGTTTCAATCATCAACGCTTCTGGAATATTGAGTGGAAAGTAGATCGTAGGAGGATGAAACCCAAAATCCATTAATCTCTTCGCCACATCTATCGCCTTAATACCATGCTCTTTTTTCTCTCGTTTCAAAGAAATCACAAATTCGTGCTTACAAAGACCTTGTGTGGCTATATCAAAATGCTCAGACAACCGCAGTTTCATATAATTTGCCAATAACACTGCGTTTTCGCTTGCTTCTTTAAGCCCCTCCGCTCCCAAGGTGCATATATAGACATACGCCCTCACTAAAATCCCCACATTTCCAAAAAAGCTATGTAACCGGCCTACCGAAAGGGGATAAGCCTGATCAAGACTAAAAACCCCCTCGTTAAATACGACTCTTGGAGCCGGTAAATAGGGGATCAGTTTTTCAATCACACCTACGGGCCCTGCACCAGGCCCTCCACCGCCATGTGGAGTGGAAAACGTTTTATGTAAATTCAAATGACAGATATCAAACCCATATTCGGCAGGCTTCATATAGCCCATCACAGCGTTCCCATTAGCGCCATCCCAATAAACAAGTCCGTCTATTTCATGCACAAGACGTGCAATTTCAAGAATATCTGTCTCAAAAACGCCTAGAGTATTCGGATTTGTCAACATAATGCCAGCAACCCGATCAGACAACTTTGACCTTAAATCTTCTAAATCAACGGTGCCTTGGGCATTCGACTTCACTGTCACAGTTTGCCACCCTACACAGGTCACCGAAGCCGGATTTGTTCCATGAGAAGAGTCTGGAACCAAAATAATATCTTTATGGAGATTCCCTTGATCGCGATGATACGCCTTCATAATTAAAAGCCCTGTGTATTCACCCTGGGCACCCGCAGCAGGTTGCAAGGTAAAGGCAGCAAACCCAAAAATTTGGCATAGCCTTTTTTCCAATTCATACAGTACAGATAAAATACCTTGAGAGTCTTCTTGAACATGCAGAGGATGTATACCAGAAAAACCAGGCATCGCCGCAACATCTTCATTAATTTTAGGATTATACTTCATCGTGCAAGATCCCAAGGGATAATATCCCGTATCCACACCATAATTAAGAGTGGAAAGATGTGTATAGTGCCTCACCACATCCATCTCAGACACTTCCGGTAATCGGGGTAACTCTTTGCGTAAAATACCCGCTGCTTCTAATTCCGGAAAAGACATGTTTGGGAAAGGATCTTGAGGCAATCGATAGCCACTTTTTCCTGAAACCGAATAATCAAAAATCACTTCCATTGAAACTCCTTCAAAGCATCTACAAAAGCATCTAACTCGGCAACAGACTTTGTCTCGGTCACCGCAATCAAGAGAGAGTCTTCACCCAAAGGAACCCCCCCAACAATATTTTTCTGTTTCAAATAAGCACTCAATCGATCTAACTTGCAGGGAACTTGAACCAAAAACTCTTTGAATGTTGGGCCTTGGTTTAAAATTTTGAATCCAGCAATTTTTCCAATCTCGTTCTTCAAATATTGAGATTTTTTATAACAAAGCAAAGCCACTTCTTGCAACCCATGAGGGCCCATCAAAGCCATATAAATGGTAGCAGACAAAGCCAAAAGACCTTGGTTTGTACAAATACTTGAATACGATTTCTCGCGACGAATATGCTGTTCTCGGGTTTGAAGGGTCAACACATACCCCGATTTCCCCTGAGTATCCACAGTCCTTCCGACAATGCGGCCTGGAAAAAACCGGATAAATTCCTGTTTAGCAGACATGAGGCCTAAATAGGGCCCCCCATAAGCAAGAGGAATGCCCAGCGATTGACCTTCACCCGCCACCACATCGGCACCCAACTCTCCCGGACTCTTAAGTAAAGCCAAGGCAGAAGGATCACAAGAAAAAACAACCTTTATACCCAATTCTTTTGCTTTTTTGATTGTAGACTCATAGGCATGAACCGTCCCGAAAAAATCGGGGTAAGGCAACACAATGGCACATACCTTTTCAGTCATTGCAGACTCAAATAAAACACTGTCAAAAGCATAATGACAGCCTCCCTCAATCACCTTCACACAGGCCCCTTTAGGAACCAAATAGGTTTGTAATACTTCTAAATAAGAAGGAGAAAGGGTAGAAGGGACCACTACTTCAGGGCGTTGTTTTTGAAAAAAATGATAGACCAAAGAACAGCTTTCAGCCAATGCCGAAGCACCGTCATAAACAGAAGCATTCGCAATATCCATACCGGTTAATTCACACACCATGGTTTGAAATTCAAAGATAGCCCGGAGGGTTCCTTGACTCATCTCTGGCTGATAAGGGGTATACGAGGTTGAAAACTCTGACCTAGAAACCAAATATCGAACAACGCTAGGAGAAAAATGATCATAAGCGCCTGCGCCCAAAAACGAGCTTTCAGTATTTACCCCATTTTGGGCAGATAATTGACCCATTTTCTGCATTAATTCAATATCGGATTCAGAAGAGAACCCAGACAAAGGTGTCGCCGTTGAAAGTGAAGGGATATCTGAAAATAGGGCCTCGATACGAGTCAGTCCAAGGGCGTCAAGCATCTTTTCCTTTTGACGCGATGTCAGAGGCGAATAGAGCACTACAGCCCCTCTAGATATTGCTGATATTCTGAATAAGCAAGCAAATCATCATATTCTTTTTCATCGGACACTTTAATTTTAATAAGCCAACCTTCTTCATATGGAGATTCGTTAATCAAACCAGGATTCCCAGACAGAGATTTATTCACCTCTAAAACCTCGCCGCCCATAGGCAAATAAAGACTCGATAAGGTTTTTACAGACTCTACCGTTCCAAACTCTTCCATCTGTCCAATAGGTCGGCCTTGTTCTGGCAAATCGACATAGACAATTTCACCTAACTCCTCAGCGGCATGCTCGGAAATGCCCACAGTAGCGATATCCCCTTCTAAACGAACCCATTCATGCTCTTCTGTAAACTTCAATCCTGATGGCACCATAGCAGTTTTTTCCTCCATATTTGAACCTGAAAACCATTATTCACTGTTTTTTTAAGTTTGTAAATATATCAGTACAACCCTATTCCAAAAGAAAGTTGTCCTGAAACTAAATTCCAACGATAAAAAGTCTGCCAACAATGAGACGGCACTGTCCATACAATGTCTACGGTTCGCCATTGAGCTGTCTCTAACACATAGGCCGATTCGAGCTCAATTTTCATATCCCAGAACTTCTGGTAAAGCTTAAGCCCTATTTCATCCGATTCAATAGCGTATTTTCTTTCAAACTCAAACGGACTCTCTCCCTCTTTAAATAGTTTTTTTGTAAAAGAAATTTCAGGATGCAAAGGTGCCTCAAAACAGATCAAAAATTTAGACAAAAGCCGCTGCCATGTGGCTGTTGTATCATACCAATGTCCAAAAAAATCAACCTTGGCACCCACCCGAACAAACTCATTGACCGAAACATATTTTTCAACAGTCCCTTCGCTCATCCATTGTCCTGAGTGATAAGACTGCGCATCAAAGGGTCTGTCGTTATACACTCCCCATCCCAAATTTCCAGAAAGTAAAATCCCAGTATCTCCATACTTAAAAGGGTTGATTCGAAACTCTACCAAAGGAATTTTGTCGACTCTAGAGTCATTAATAAGCTCCCCCCATGTATACCCGATGCGAAACTGACTCACCGGAAATGCCTCTGAAAATTTCCCTAGAAATGGCTTAATCCCATGAGTATCCTGCTCAGGTACACTTTGAGAGTCTGAAGGATAGATAAAGTAGCTATAGCGTCCTCCTCCTTCAAATCCATCATTGCCCACAGAGTGTGCTGAAAGATCGAGATGTTGAGCCCTGTTAATGCTAAAAGAATGAGAAACCCCATACATCCACCCTAGTCTTGAAAGATATCCCCCATCAACCGTCCCTGTTGAGCTTGGATTCACAAAATACCCCCATTTTGCCTTAACATAAGTTCCTTCCCTCGCAGTTACCCCAACCTGAGGGAGGGTAGATGCCCCCAAGAAACTATAGCTGGAATTGCCAAAAATATAGGTAGGAATCCACACATCAAAAGGTAAAATACGGGTGTGAATCCAATTGTCTACAGCCACTAAATAGCCAAATTCAGGATACACATAGACATGTTTTGATCGAATCACATAATGGGGATCAGGATCGACACAGGTAGTTATCGCTGCATTTTCAATCGTAATTTTTTCTTGAGAGAAAACCATTTTCTCTCCTTTCAACAAAAGCCGACCAGCCACTATTTCAAGGGTATCTGTTTGGCCTCCATAAGTACCAAAATCGTAAGAAAGTCGGTAAGCATCTAGGTGGTAGTCCTCTTTTTGAACTTGAAAACGGTCTGGGATGTCTACCTTTTTTTGAAAAGCAGAATAAGAAAAAACTTGCGTATTAAGCGTGCATCCCCGATAGGTAATCACCACATTTTGAGACGCGTGAATATTTTCAGAAGGCCGATCAAATTGAATAGACTCCGCCTGAATCTCAACCCCCATCGTTTCCAAGCAAAACACTGGGGAGCTGATCACCATTCCCAAACCTATCGCTATCAGAGTTTTTAACAACAAAGACATCTTAAGGATGAATCACAGGAACCATCGGCTGAGCTGCCTTATCCGCCGATCTGAATTTAGAGATATCTCTTTGAAACATCATCTCAACATGTCCCGTAGGCCCATTTCTTTGTTTCGCAATAACCAGTTTAGTGGGACTATATTTGGCCTGCTGAGCCTGATCATAGTAATCGTCTCGATGGATAAACATCACCAAGTCAGCCGTCTGCTCAAGTTCTCCAGATTCTCTCAAATCACTTAATTGAGGCGTTTTGTCCTGCCGCTTTTCAACATCACGACTGAGCTGAGACAAGGCCACAATAGGAATTTGAGATTCTTTAGCAAATGCTTTAATTTCGCGAACAATTTCAGATACTTCTTGAAACCGGCTTTCTACCCGTTTTCTTTGAATGGTCATCAACTGTAAATAATCGATCAGTATTAATCCCAAGTCAGGTGCTTCCATCTGTAAACGGCGGGTTTTAGCTCGAAATTCCAAAGGAGACATGGAAGGGGAGTCATCGATATAAATAGGCGCATCCCCCAAACGTCCAAACGCTTGATTCAGATCCTTCCATTCATGTTCCAATAAATTAGCCGTTCGAAGCCGCTTAGAATCCATGCGAGCCTCTGAGCAAAGCAATCTCATAACCAGCTGTTCTTTAGGCATTTCCAAACTAAAAATGGCCACAGGAACCTTTTTTGTTACAGCCGCATGCATGGCAAAGTTCAAAGCCAGAGTTGTTTTCCCCACAGAAGGCCTGGCCGCCAAAATAATAAGATCCCCCTTTTGAAATCCAGAGGTCATTAAATCCAAATCAGGAAACCCTGTAGGGACCCCCAAAATCTTATCTTCATTTCCATACACACTTTGGATATTATCGAATACATCATTTAAAATGGTCTGAATAGGCACAAAGTCGTCTCGCACTTGTTCTTTAGAAATATCCAAGATCGATTTCTGAGCCGCGTCTAAAACAGGCCCCACATCCTGACCTTCGTCAAAGGCATCTCTAATAATGCCGGACCCTGCGTCAATCAGTTTCCGCAAAATTCCCTTTTCAGAGACAATGGTGGCATATTTTTCAACGTTGGCTGAAGTTGGAACACTGTCGATAACTTCTGCAAGATACGACCGGCCACCCGCTAGCTCTAAAGCATCGCTTTTTTTTAATTCTGAAGAAACAGTCACCAAGTCAACAGGTTCATTTTTTTGATACAGAGACAAAATAGCCCTAAAAATATGCCCGTGAGCCTCCCGATAAAAATACTCTGGGCGCAACTTTCCTGCCACTAAGGCAATAGCCGTTTTTGAAATCATCATGGCACCTAAAACGGACTGTTCAGCCTCTAAATCCTGTGGAGGAATTCTCTCATTCACGCTCATTTTTCTCCTCAAATCAAAAAAATTAGACTATCATTTTAAAATAGGTTGCTCTAGTATATACTATCGCGCATCGATATTGTCCAAACATAATACTTTAGTGAGTGAGGTGTTCTCAGTTGATCCCATTCAAGCTTGATATTACCGAGAAAAACAATTCTCCCTCGATTAGAATCGAAGGGGAGTTAGATATTCATCATTGTGCTCAATTAGATGATGCATTGTCACCCCTTCTTAGCAAGAATCCCACACATATTTTTTTCAATTTACTCAACACCAGCTATATTGACAGTACAGGGCTGGGCGTTATCGCCAATGCAGCGAGAAACGTAGCCAAACACAATGGCCAAATCATCCTTATTTCAGATAAAAGTCAACTCAAAAAAGTCCTTGAACTTTCCGGACTTCATAAAAAGAACGTTACTCTTGTTGAAAACGAAAAAGCTGCGGAGAAATTCTATGCCTAAACCCATCCCTATCACCATGACACTTCCAGCCGCTTCCGACTTTGTGGCTGTGGCCAGGCTCGCTGTATCTGGGGTTGCTGCTCGAATGAATTTTTCTGTCGATATTATTGAAGATATCAAAGTAGCCCTCTCTGAGGCATGTACCAATGCCGTTCAACACGCCTACGTTGCTGACACATCCGGCAATATAGACATTCAATTTAATCTTTTCCAAGACAAGTTAGAAATTATTGTCAAAGACCACGGGCAAGGATTTAACCCCAAAGAAACAACCTCATCCAAACAAACCGAAGAAACGCCAGGAAGTTTTGGACTCGGATTAGGACTTACCTTTATTAAAAGCCTTATGGATGAAGCCCAAATTCACTCTCAAATTGGGCACGGAACCACCATTACAATGGTAAAATACGTCCCTCAAATAGTTTAAATGAGCCCGTTTAGACTCTTTTCTATTGTTCTATTTATTTTAATAGGCCTCTCTGTATACACAGATGCCAAAAGACAAGGAAGAAACCCGCTTATTCCCTTGCTCATATTAGGGATCACCTTCATTTTTCCACTCTCTATTATTATTTTACCTATCTACTACCTTTTAAAGGGTACAAGCATTCGAATGACGTCCAATAAAAATGCCCCTCCCCAAATAGCATCCAGAATGTGTCCCAAGTGTGGACACGAAAATGGACCTCATAAAACCGAGTGTTCTAACTGCGGAAATACACTGGCACTTTAGTGTGACCTCGCTTTACGTTCACATTCCATACTGCCATAAAAAATGCCCCTACTGTGCGTTTGTCAAAGAACTGTGGACAGAAGAAGGCGAAAAGAGGATGGTAGACGCACTTGTATCAGAAATTAAAGCCTACGGAAAACATTTTCCGAAACTCGAGATTAAAACGGTATTTCTGGGTGGCGGAACGCCTAGCAGCCTCACATCCGAGGGCCTCAACACCCTTTTAGACGCCGTTTATACCCATTTCAGCCTGTCCAAAGACAGTGAAAAAACTATCGAAATGAATCCTGAAAGCGTCAGTGCATCTAAACTCTCTGTGCTTAAAACCTTTCATTTCAATCGCATTAGCCTAGGTGTTCAATCTTTCGACGAAAACGAACTTGCTTTTTTAGGGAGGCTGCATACCCCCGGGCGAATTGCCACCGTTGTAGACATGATAAAAACCCATGGATTCTACAACTTCAACTTAGACTTTATATTCGGGCTCCCCAATGCGTCACTATCCATTTTGGAAGACACCCTCACCAAAGCCGTTTCCCTGGCACCCACTCACTTATCCACCTATGCACTTTCTATTGAACGAGGCACCCCTTTCTCTAAACAAAAAAAAACAAAAACAACCCAAGAAACCGAACTTAAGCACTACCAATTTATTCGAAAATTTCTTGCCCAACATGGGTATAAACACTATGAAGTGTCTGCTTTTTCCAAGCCCGGATTCAAATGCCAACACAACCTCGCTTACTGGCACCTCACCCCCTTTATTGGCATTGGACCCAGCGCTTCCTCTTTTTTTCAAAATATACACTATAAACAAACATCTTCATTAGAGGCTTATATCGAAAATTCTAGCCCCCCCCTTTTAACAAAAAACCTTCGCCCTATGTCTCAAAACGCCATGATAAAAGACTATATTGTCGCCAATTTAAGGCGCTTAGAGGGCATCTCTTTTAGAGAGTTTAGCTCACGATTTAGTCTTGATTTTAAAAAGACATACGCCAATACGCTAGAAAAACTTTACCAACTCAAGTTAGTATCTGTCACGACAACCAGAGTCAAAGTCACCACGAAAGGGCTTTATCTTCTAGACATGGTTTTGGAGGCCTTTATCTAAATGAAACCAGGAACTTTTGAACTGATTAAACATTCCAAACAGTCGAAAGCCCGGGCAGGTATTTTTCACACAGCCCACGGGCCCATTTTAACCCCTGTTTTTATGCCCGTAGGCACACAAGCCACCGTCAAATCATTAACGCCAAATATGATCGAAGAAAGCAGTGCTCAGATCATTTTAAGCAACACCTATCATCTTGCACTCCGTCCAGGAATCGAGCTTATCAAACAATTTGGAGGACTTCACCGATTCATGGGATGGAATAAACCTATTCTCACTGATTCGGGGGGATATCAAGTTTTCTCACTCGCCAAAATGAGAAAAATTACCCCACAAGGCGTTACCTTCCAGTCCCATATCGATGGTTCGAAACACCACTTTACACCTCAAAGCGTGGTCGACCTGCAACTGGGCTTCAATTCAGACATTCTTATGCCTCTTGACATTTGCACAGGCCATCCCAGCACCTATGATCAAACCCTTAAAGACCTGCTTATCACCACAAATTGGGAGACCCAAGCCTTTGAACACTGGCAAAAATACGCAACCACCCAACAACTTTTTGCGATTGTTCAAGGTGGAATGTACCCCGAACTCAGAGAAAAAAGTGCCCAAGCCCTCACAAAACTCGACTTTTCTGGATTCGCTATCGGAGGTGTAAGTGTGGGAGAACCGCTAGACCAACTTGAACACATCACCGCCTTCACAGCCAACCTTCTTCCCCAAAACAAACCCCGTTATCTTATGGGTGTAGGCCAACCCGGAAACCTTACCTTTTCAATTGCTCACGGCATTGACATGTTCGATTGCGTCATCCCCACGCGACTTGCCAGACACGCGCAAGCCCTCACCTCTCAAGGCAAAATAAATATCAAAAACAAGCAATACACCTCAGACAAAACACCTCTAGACCCCCAGTGCGCCTGCTACACATGCACGACCTTTTCCAAGGCCTACCTTCGTCATCTCATGATGGCAAAAGAATTGTTAGGTCATACCTTAATGAGTCTTCACAATGTCCACTTTTTAGTTCATTATGTAAAAAAAATTCGACAAGAGATTCTCGATGGAACTTTTTGAATTTTTTTTCAGGAAATAATCGATAATGACAATGTAAGTACAAAATAAGGAGAGAAAAAATGAACCCAGACCAAAATCACTCACTGCTCGAACCTTTCGGAATCAAAATTAACGAAAAAACAGGTGGATACCTCCCTACAGATATCTCACAAAATACTTTCGAAATCTCTGAGTTAGGCTTCTACAAAATGTCCACGCCAAATGAAAGGCCTATCCTCGTTGTTAATGCCAGCATGTTTTTAAAAACATTGGCAAGAACAGAAGAAAGTTTAAAGATAAAGTTGTTTTCCTAAAGATTTTATTTTTTTTGAGCAGAAGCCACAGGCTTTCCTATCTCAAACCCCAACATATATGTCGCCCCCGAATCATCGCTCGGGTAAATTACACCGTAGTTCACATGTAGCAAAGAAAGGCTCACCTCAACACCCGCTGAAAGTTGCCCTTGATTCCACCCTCCTCGCAATTTTAGGCCCTCCGCCACCTCATATTCCACCCCATATCGGGTCGTCAGATCGCTCTTATTTGTTTGCGTACCTATCACCACATCTCCGGATAATACCAAGTCTTTACGTGGGGTAAAATAACAAAGCCCAGCCGCCAAAGTAGGAGAAATGACCGCATTACTTCTAACAAAATCATGGGCAGAAATTCCAAAATTGAGATTCGGATTGGCATGCACCAAAACCCCCAAATCAGCTGTCCATCCCGTTGTTTGAGTCTCTCCATAGGTTTGTTTTATTGCCTTATAACTCAATCCCCAATCAGTCCCATTGGTTCCTTTTTTTCCAAAACCTATTGCCGAAACCTCGACACTGCCCCCATCTTTATCTTCTTTTTTCCAGCTAGAGTAGTTAAGCGGACCTAAAAAAAACGAATTTGAAGAAAAATAGGAGTAAGTTCTAGACTCTGTATCTAAATTTTCGTAGGAAAAACTAAGGCCTTTTTGAGCCAAACCAGCCGGGTTAGAGGCTATTGTCTGCCCACCTTCGGCAATAGCTGTATAGGCATTTCCCATACTCAAAGCCCGAATACCAAATCCATCCTTGAGGGTGCTATATAACAAAGACGCTTTAGCAGGAATGCCACAAAAAACAACCCCACACAGACACACCATACCCATCCATTTTTTAATCGTCATTGACAACCCTTTGCTTTTCCAATGGTGGGCGGATGCGAATAACAAGGCTGCACCTGCCTCCAAAGCCCAACATCCCCTTGTGCCCATCGATCCTGAGCCATCAAAGCTATAGAAGAACCTAAAACGCGGCCTTTTACTCCACGAATCTGTTTCAAGCGCTCAAGAAAAAGCCCTACAACCGTAATAGGCTCTTGAAAACTCTGAAGTTTTTGAACTAAAACAGCTTCTTTCCAGAGAAAATCAGGGGTCATTCTTACACACCGTCCTTGGCGCATAGCAAAGACACCAGCCACCCAATCTTCTCCTCTGGCGGGGACCATCGACACATAAAGGCCATCGATTTCTCTATAGGGAAATAGCATCACTTCCAAGGTTGAAAACCCATAAATGGGAATAGCCAAAACCTGAGAAAATGTTTTAGCAACAGACACACTCACCCGAATCCCCGTATAGCTTCCTGTCCCCTGCAAAACCCCGATTGCACGCAGATCGTGAAAGGTCTTTCCAACCCTCTGGCATCCCTCTCGAACAGAATCTGTGATCGATTCTGTAAGTATATGAGAGTTTGTGAGAGACCATTCATATACCAACATGCCCTCATGTACTATCGCCAAAGAACATGGGTCCCACCCATACTGCAAGCCCAAAATCATGACGCTCTCCATTCGTTATACAAGGCCAAACTGCTAATCGGATCCATAGACGGCAAAAACTGCTTATTTATTTTGCGACACTTAGCTATATCCGTTTTAGACTGTAACACACCACATTTGATACCTGCCAATAATGTTGCTCCCAAAACCGCCATATAGGGATAGTGATACCGTACAACCCCTATTTGCAATACATCCGCTTGCATCTGCATAAGATAGTCATGCGTTGATAGGGGGCCATCCACACAAATTTCCTTAAAAAACACCCCCGTCACTTCTTCTAAGGCTGTTATCGAGTCTTTAACTTGATAAGCCACTCCTTCGTAAAAAGCACGCACCATATGAGACGATTCCACCCCAGCATCTAACCCTATCAAAGCCACTTTTTTTTCTTTCATTTTAAGTTTAAGCCCCCCGGAATGAAGCACACTTAAAGCCTGCATCTGAACACTCTGGGGATCGTCAAACAGAGTTGGGGACACCCATTTTAAGGCTTCATAGGGCAACGGTACGGCAAGGTCAATCCCATACCGAAATGACGCAGTTCCAGACTCGCCATAGGTTTGGAAAAGGGTCGCTTTTCCTTTTAAAAACACCTTCAATTGAGCCCCCACGTTTAAATACAACTGTCCCAAAGCCCCATAGGTAAAATAACTGTCTCCAAAATGGGTGCACCCAAATCCTATGGACTTAGCATGGGTTTCAGTCAAAATAGCCAAAATAGGAATGCCGTCAGCCAAGGGTACAAACCCCTTTGTTTGCCCAAATAAGGCCCCCGATTCACAGGGTTGAGGCAAATCTGCAAGATCAATATCCAGGTTTGTCACAGCAGAAGCATTCCAATATCCCGTATTTAGATCTAAGCACTCGGTCAAGGAAGCATGGGTGTGATCGGTAAGATGAACCTGTCGACCGGTAAGATGATACACCACCCAACTCTCAATACCCCCATAAAAGGCATGTTTATACCCTTTCCCAAAACTTTTCAGAATATGACTAAATGACATACCTTCCGACCTAACCACAGGCGTCAAAGGCAATCCAGTTTCTTTGTCCCAGATCACACAAGAAGGCTGGGTAACCGTATAAAGAGCAATGGCCACCACACGTCCATGCTTTTTTCTATACAATTGACTCACCGCAGAACGCAGAGAGTAGATAAGTTCCAACGGATCTATTTCAACCCCCTTATCCATATACTTTTTACACATAAAGGATTGGGTCCCCATCCCTAGAATTTGTCCTTTCGCATCCACAAAAAAAGCAGAGGATTCATGGCTTCCCACAGACAAAACGAGAACAATGTCGGTCAATTTCATACATTCTATTCTAGCACCCCTTGAAAACTCTTCATTTGAATTGTATTTTTGAGATTGTCTCTTTCCATTTCTTTATATCTAAAGGAGCCCTTCCTATGTCAGGTCACAGCAAATGGTCTACTATCAAACACAAAAAAGCCAAAACGGATGCCCAAAAGGGTAAAATATTTACCAAAATTGTCCGAGAGATCACTTCGGCAGCCCGACATGGCGGTGGAGACGCCGACGGAAACCCCCGATTGCGCCTTGCTATAGAAAAAGCAAAAGAAGTAAACATGCCTGCCGACAATATCAAACGCGCTGTCCAAAAAGGTGCTGGCGGAGAAGATGGCCAAGAATTTGAAGAAATTGCCTTCGAAGCCTACGGCCCCTTTGGCGTCGCCATTTTAATTGAAACCCTCACAGACAACCGAAATCGAACCGTCCCCAATATTCGCAGTATTTTAGGCAAGTACAACGGAAATCTAGCCTCAAAAGGAGCTGTTTCATACTTATTTGAAAAAAATGGCCTTATTATTTTTGAACCAGGAGTCTCAGAAGAAGCGGTCATGGATATCGCCACTTCATCGGGGGCAGAGGACGTAGAAAGCAAAGAAGATGGTTCCATTGAAGTCATTGTAAAACCAGAAGCCTATGAAACCCTCAGAAAAGCCTTTGATGATGCCAAACTAAGCCCTATTTCAGCATCTGTCACCATGATCGCCAAAACCTTTGCCAAGCTCGATTCTGAACAAGCTCAAACCATTATGAATCTGATTGAAAAACTTGAAGATGATGATGACATTCAAGCCGTGCATTCCAATGCCGATTTCCCCGCTGAATTTTAGAATGTATACAGATCTTCATCACTATACAGTCACAGAAATTGAAACCATTCTTTCAACATTGCGTTTTCAAATCTCCGTACTCGATACAGTAGACGAAGAAATCATGGCCTATAAAGTTAAACAGTCTCTAGAAGCGTTTACAGGACCTCTATTCGAGCTTCAACTGCTCAAAGAAAACCTTCACTTTCTCACCTCCCCCATTCAAAAAACTGAAGAAACACCCTTTTTAATCGACCTTTTTTCGGCAGCTTTTAACTCGTTATCCCTCCTTTTCCATAAAAAAGGCCTTGTTCTTGTCCATCAAAACCCTGAGTTTTTAAAAAAAAGAGTTCGCATATCTCCTGCCACAGGCACACTGTTTTTTCAAAACATATTGCACTATCTCTACAAAGTATGTGCGCAAAGTGATAAACTCACCTTCGAATGGTCCCAAGACTCTCGATTTTACAAACTGATCGTCCATATTCCAATCGAAAGACTCCCCCTCAAAAAAAGCCTCGACTTTGAGCTTAAAACAGCAAAGAAACTACTTGAAACAGCACATGGAAAGGTCATTCCCAGCAGAAAAACTCAGCCCAACACCCCTACCTACTTGTTTCGGTGCACCTAATATACCCTAATTTATGCTACAATTGACACAGAAAAAATCGATACATGATTGGAACTTTTTTCTGTCGATAGTGACCTAATAGTATGCATAAATTATTTTCTAAATACGGACTTCTAACCCTCCTTTTGCTGTGTTTAATCTCTAGCGCCGTCTCAGCGAGCCTTACTTTGGTTTCAACTAGCGTCAATCATGTCAAAGCCCCAAGAGGGGGACAAGTCGATATGCTCTATTTCAAAGTTCAGGCTGTGGGAGGCATTGCCAACCTCAATAGCGTCTCAATTACCAACACCTCAACAGACCTGCGTTTTTTTGATGGCATTACAGCTGCCAGTCTCTACAAAGATGTCACCAATAGTGGGTTTAGCCCTACGGCTTCTTCTCTTATTCAGACAAAAACATTTACAGGTGTAGTGGGTGATACTATTTTTGACGGGTTTTCAGACTCGATTCCCAGCGGAGATGTCCGAGGATATTTCCTTGTTTACACCCTTTCAGATACAGCTGCCTTGAACGTTAAAGCAAACATTACCCTCACAGATATTAAAGACGGCAACAATACCTCTATCTCTTTGACAGGAAAAACAACAGTGGCAGATGTCACCTCAACAGGCTATTCCAATGTGTCTGTTCAAGCCATCTCACCTAAAGTGGTCGTTCCAGGACAAACAGGGGTCCCTTTGATGCATTTAAGCATCAAAGCGTTGGGTGAAGATGTCAACCAAATGAACATTAAAATCACCAACGAATCTAGAAACTTTGTTACGGCAGCCAATAACACCAATGGCGTCGTAGCTGCTTATTTATACAAAGATGAAACAGTAGATCACATTTTTGTCCATGATTTTGTTATTCCTCCTGGGGACCCCAATCAATTTTTGGTAAAAAAAATTAATCCTGGAGAGTTCACATCCTCTTCTGAAGGGACTTTTACTATTAGCTTAGCTGACAGTCAAAATCTGCATGTTCGTTTTCCCAATGGCGTCTCTACCAACTTTTTTGTTGTTTACGATATTGGGAATACCTTCCCTGTTTCCTCAGACACCAAGGTCAATACACAACTCACATCATTAAGCGGAAAAGGCACAGAATCCAACCTCAATCTTAATTTCAACCAAAGTTTGCCGGTCACAAGCATCCGCTCACTCGTAGCAGGTCTCACCTTTTCAGAGCTTTCCAAAATAAACATTAATAGTAACTTTGGAGCAGGCACCATCGCCCCCATTTTTAAATTTAAGTTCAAAGCTTTTCAAGCATCCATGAATTTAACCACCCTTACCATTCAAAACAATGGGACAGTCCCCTTTATAACAGACCCAACAGGAGTCAATGGCGTTACACGCATTTCAATTTATAAAGACAATGGAAATGGCTCGTTTGACGGGGTGAATTCCAGTTCAGACACCCTCGTAGGCGACCTCTCTTTGGGGACGTTAAACAGCATTACAGGACTACTGAATCAATCCAACCGTGCGGTTATTCCGATTCGTCTTCCTAACACCACCCCTTTAAAATTATTCCCTTTTACGTCTCTTTCTCAGGGATATCCCCAAGACAACAGTGTGATTTTCTTCGTGGTGTACTATTTTGGGGCCAGTCTGAGTAATCAAGTAAATGCCTCGGCCAATATCCTTACATCTACAGCGGCACTAGAAAATGCAACGGCCGTTTCGCCTGTTGATAACGGAAGTGGTGTCATTATTACCCAAAACATCTCCCTTAGCGGCACTTTACCTTCCAATGCCTCTCCACTCGCCTCCCTTTCTTTACTGAATACCAACGTCGTTATTAAAAGCATCAACAGCTTTACCGATACCAACAGCTCTGCCATTCAAGGTCAAATAAAAATCCCTATGTTTTTTATACAGCTTAATTCCAGATCAGACATTCCTTCCGCCTCATTTATTATTAGAAACGAAAGCACCACATTTTCAAATATCAATGCAGGGGTATCCAAAGTATGGCTCTACAAAGATGATGGAGATGGCCAATTTGACAGCGGCGACACCTTTATTTCTTCCAATGACCACCTTTCAGACACCTCTACGGCAAGCCTTAACGGCATTCATATCACACAAGGACTCGATGACAATAAATTTATTGTGCTCTACGATATTGGACAAGTATCGGCATTAAGCAGCGCCGTAGGCTCACAAAACGTACGCGCCCAATTTAATGGTATTTCTAACAGCAACATTACCGTAGGCGGAGAACTCCCTAACCCCAAAAAAGCATCGGCTCTGTCTATCTTACCTAAAAAATTCAGTTTTTCGTCTGCAAGCACAAGCCTCACCACTTTTTCAGGTACTTTTGTCTCTTTTAATGTGGTTTTATTTGCACAAAATGCGTCTACGCAATCCTATCGCGTGAATGAAATAACCCCCCGTTTTTATCTGGGAAGCGTAGCTGGACAAGATGTCACCTTCGAATATCATATCAAAGGGGAAGACAGCCTCCCTGTCACACTATCTGCCAATACGATTAGACCCTTTCGATTTACTGTAAAACCCATCTCAAACGCCTCCGTAGGCAATGTCACAATAGATGGCTATACCCGCTATGCACTCGACAAAACCCACGAAGCCGTGGTATCTCGATATAAAGGCATTTCTCAATCGTTTTCTGCAATTCCCAATGCACCCCACCTCACCATTACGTCAAGCGCCCCTGCCTATCCCTGGTCGATTCAAGCCTATATCGAATCTATGCAATTCGGTGCAGACCTGATTAGTGGAAGCGTGGAGCCTAGTCCTTTTTCTAATTTTGGAGCTGTGCCTGCCAACAGCCAATTTCGATTATTCTTCAGAAACACCGGACGCAGTATTGATGATACAAGTTTAAAACTCACCCTCAATGGAGCCGAGGTCCTTTTAGGCAATAACACCTCTGGATCAGCCTCATTTACCTACGACAAAGACACGGGTGCTATTTTCATACCCAATCTTGGAACCAAGGACGGCACTTTGAAAATTTCAGCAAAAGATTTGGAAGGATCTTCCCTCAACGATGCCTCGATTGTGTTCAAAATTTCTGACAAAGTTCAGCTTTATGAGCCCTTGTTTTATCCAAACCCCTACCACCCCAATAAAAACAATCTTGTCTTGGGATTCAACCTCACTCAACCCGCAACCGTCCATATCTATGTTTATAATTTTATTGGCGCAGAAGTCGCCCGCCTTGATGAAACAGTCGCCCAAATTGGATACCACTATCTCTCGGTTGACAACACCCGCATCCTGCGAACAACACTCAATTCCGGCATGTATATTTGCAAACTAGTGGCGCAAGATTCAAACGGAAACACCTCTATCGCCATGACCCGACTGGCTGTATTTTAATGAAAATAAAAATACCTCTGCTTATTTTAACTTTATTACTCTTGTGTGTTTTCCAAAGCAAAACTCAAGCAGACGGTTCTCTGATCACAAACCCACAAGTACGTATGGTGAATGCAAGGCTTCAGGCCCTTGGACAGGAAAACCCTACCCTAGGAGGCGAAATAGGAGGGCTATTGATTAATCCTGCTATTTTAGGCGGCCTAGACTCTATCCCGATTTCCTTATCAAACCAAACCCTTTTAAATGCCTTCAAATATAACCTTGTGAATACCAGTTTTCCTATCGAGGTGCCCTTCGCCTTCCAAGACCGCCTCAAACAAAGCATCAGCATTGGACTCTCCTATGGCAGTGTCGGACTCAATAGCATTCCAGAAACCACCCTAGATACCACAGGAAGCTCGTCTGTGATTCGATCTGTCGATAGCTTCTCTGCAGGATTTGATATTCTTTATGCAGGGGCAGGAACCATGCTGTACGACTCCTTTGGATTCAGTACGTTTGCCGCAGGAGTAGGGACAAAACTTTTAAGACAAACGATTCAAACAGAAACCCGATCTGCACTTGGACTCGACATCGGGGTTCTAGCAGGCTACGACCTCAACCATGAGTATTTAGACCGTGTGTATATTGGAGGATCTATTCATAATCTGCTCTCAACCTCCTTGGTATGGGACTCTACAGGGGAAGAATCTTTCCTGCCACTCGATATTCACTTAGGCGTGCGTGCCGACCTTCTTGACGAACAGGTGTCTGTTTTTACAAACACCTCTTCGTCAGGTATATTTTTCGGATCTGAGTATACCCTTCAAAGAAATTTAGCATTCAGAGGCTCGACCAATTTGAAACAATTTAATATTGGAATGGGTCTGGATTTTGAAAATATTGTGGGGTTTGGAGAGGGCAATTATTCAGCACGACTAGACTTCACCTATACCCAA
>JAHFDB010000004.1:41648-58219 GCA_023249195.1 bacterium
AAAATGCGCCCCCCTTTGACAGTGATCCCAACTATGCTTTTTCTGTTTCTATCCTAGGTGAATCTAAACCACAATCCCCGCAAATACTCTTCCCTACTAAAGAAGTCTCTACCCGAGAAAAAACGACCAGAATCGCAGGTATAGGCCCCAGAAACAGCAACATTCGACTGTATAACAACGGTGCCCTCACCCGTACGGTATTGTCCGACAAATTTGGACACTGGACCTTTGGAAAATTTCCACTCAAAGAAGGCTCCAATCTTGTCTCTGTCAAAACCTATACTGTGGATCAAGAAAATTCTTCAGAATCCAACATTGTACGCATTAATTCCGATTCAGAAGCCCCAAAACTAAGCCTCAAAATCTATCCTGACAATGCCTCTTTGATTGTGGGACTAGAATGCCCCGAGGAATTAGATAAAATCCATGCGACCATTGACGGCCAAGAACTGACCTTTGTTAAGTCTCCGACCCCGCTTGGAATCGGCCAGCCACTCACATGGAAAGCCACCACTGCGATGCCTTCTGAATTCAAAAACAAGGCATTTCTCCCCAACAAACTTAAAGAGCTGAAAATTTACGCTATAGACAAAGTAGGCAACAAAAACGATGAAGAAGCGATTCCGTTCTTTGTCCAACTTGACTATCCTCAAGACAAAACTGTCCATTACAAAGAAGATATTCGATTTATTGGAAAATCGTCCAAAATGGTCAAATCTATCGACGTAGACACAACCTCTGCTTATATCGATCCTAAATTCAATTTTGCGTTCTCTTCTCCACTGAAACCAGGAAAAAACCTGATGCAATTTAAAGTCAAAACAGTTGAAAACAAAGAACTCATTTACACAGCGCGTGTGTTGCGTCTTGTCACTTATCCAGACCTAGACAAAAAAATTAAAGAACGCCGTGAAATTGAGTTTTTAGCAACACTGGGAATTCTGGAAGGTGATGAAGATGGAAACTTCTACCCCAACAAAAATGTCACGCGTCGCTATATCACAAAAATGATGGTCAAAAATGGCAAATTTGCTGTGTCAAAAGCCGACCAAAACGTCTTTTTAGATGTCCCCAAATCGGACCCAGATGCAGGCGTCATTCAAACAGCCATACTCAATGGCCTTGTCTTTGCCTACCCAGATGGAAACTTCCGCCCTGATCAACCACTCACCCTCTCTGAAGCCCTTTATCTCTTAAGTAATGCTGGCATTGTCGACGAAACAGCAACCTCAGAAGAAAACCAATATATCAAGCGCAAAGACTTGGCCCAATATCTCGCCTATACGCCTAAATACGAAGCCCAAATCGAACGTTTAATCGATTGGGACAAAGGCTATAAATAATAGATACACCCTTATTCTGGATAGTAAGAAATGCCAAAACCCAGATTCGTATAGGCACTGGTGTCAATCGGATCTCGCCTCAAAGTCAGAATAGCATCGACATGGGTAGCCAATTTAAACCGTCCTGAAAAATCCACCTGGGGTTTATTGATATCAAACACATCTGCTGAAAGTTTAACTCCGGGAAAAACAGCATAGTCCATTCCAATACCAGGCTTGGTATTGACCAGGCCAATACGGGTGCTCAATTTTTTTGTCACTTTAATGCCTTCCTGAATATTCAATAGCTGGGTACTCCCATAACGATCCCCCACACCTATTCGAACAAAGCTATCGTGAAAATCCAAATCCACTTGAGCCAAGTAAGAAGCATTTTTTTCGCTGGGTGAATACAAAAACTCGGCCCCAGGCCTCAGCTTCATAGTGGTAACAGACTTAATCCACTTCACAGGCCCCGAAGAAGACTTTGTCCGCATCGCAGACGTAGGCGTTTCAGGAGCTAACTCCTTCAGACCTTCAGAAAACTGAGCCAAATTAACAATAATTTTATTTAAATTTCGAATGGTTTCATCATTACCAACCGTCGTATTTAATCTTTCCACCATTATAGAAAGACTTTGAGAGGTCTTTTTAAAATTTGTAAGCGTTTCTTGAATATCGACAACATTAGAAACCTCATTCAACTTCTTCAAAAGCACATCTAGTTGTGTCGAAATTTGGCCAAACGACAGGAAGGTGTTTTTAACACTTTTCAATACTTCATCCGAGGTTAAAATCCCCTCGAATTTACTCAAAATCTGCTCCGTATGATCTAAATTCTTAGTTCCAACCTCTACAAAATCAGCAAGACCAGGAGAGGCATAACCCTCTAAAACATCGCCTGATTTGACAAGCGTAGGATCAACTTCATTCGGTTTAATGGCTAAATATTTTTCACCCACAAGTCCATCAAAAACCACACGCAGCTTAGACCCTTTTGTAATCTCAAGACCATTTTTCACCCAAAAATACACCAAAATAGTGTCCCGATGAGGATCCACTTTAAATACCTTTCCAACTTTATAGCCGCGATATCTCACCTCGGCCCCCATCAAAAGCCCCCCAATATTTTGAAATTTTCCTACCAAAGGAAACCCTGTCGCTTTAATAAACAAGCCACTCTTCCAAATTAACAAGGCGGCAATCGCCATCGCCAAAACAAAGGAGACGAGTCCTACTTTAAACGCCGTTCTATCACGCATTATCCAATTCCTTGCATAAATCGACCGTACACATTCGGGGCCGTCTGAATCGTTTGAGGTATTTCTGGAGGCAAAAGCGCACCATTTTCCATTAAGTATATCTTGTCGGCGGTTCTTAAGATAGTTGAGATTTGGTGAGTCACAACAATCGAAGTAACCTTGAGTTGATCATTCAATTTTACAATCAAATCTTCAATATTTGTCGATAAAATAGGATCTAAACCCGTAGTCGGCTCGTCGTATAGAACAACTTCAGGGCTTCCGACTATTGCTCTGGCCAATCCAATGCGTTTTCTTTGTCCCCCAGATAAATCAGAAGGCATTTTCTGATCACTGCCGACCATTTCAACAAGCTTTAGTTTCTCTTGAACCAAAGCGTCTACAGAGGCCCCAGGCGAATAGCCCAACGTTTCAACCAAAGGAAACGCCACATTTTCACCCACGTTCATCGAATCAAACAACGCCCCTGACTGAAACAACATGCCAAATTTTCGCCTCAATTTTCTTAATCCGGGCACATCTAAACCAGAAATCGCAACCCCATCCACCCAAATTTCTCCAGAGTCAGGGCGATGCAACCCCATCATCAGCCTTAAAAGCGTGCTTTTTCCACACCCCGAAGGGCCAATAATGGCAATTTTTTCGCCTCTTTCAACCTCTAAACTAAGGTTATTTACAACCACCCTGCCAGCGAAAGTTTTTGTGATATTTTTTAGTTTAATCATGGTGCGTGAGCAATAGTGTACTTGATGTTGCTAAGGGTATCAACGAATAACCGTTAGTTTTCCTGTCTTTTTGAGGTCGCCATCTAAAATAATATAGATATAAACACCAGAAAAAACGTCTTTGCCATAGGTGTTTTTACCATCCCAGCTCCAAGAAGATAGGTTGGAAGCGTCCATCTGCCTAACTAGCTGACCTGAAACGGTATAAATTCGAATATGACAATTGCTTGAAAGATGGTCAAATGTAATACCTCCTGAGAGGGTCCCCTTATTGGTGTCAGAGCCCTCGGGAACCCAAGGATTAGGATACACCCTCACATCTTCAAGAGTCGTAGAAAATGGAACATCTGCGGCCAATGCCCAGACTCCGGCTTTATCGAGCGTCATATCCATTTTATGTTCTGCAACATTGAGTGTTTGTGGAACTTTTGCTTTTTCCCACACCCCTTTTGTGGGGTTAAAATAAACGGCAACTAAGCTATTGGTATCTAAACTTAGGGTTTCTGGATACGTCAGCCCAATACGAATATCATAGGTTAAAAGACTGATATTGGATGACACCGCCCCTTCCCATGTTTCTCCATAAATTTGGACCATAGTGTCTTTGAGTTCGGCAGGAATTCTAAGTTCTGGACTTTCCATTTTGGGTTCCAAGGCCGATTGTTGCAAGACGGCACTCATGCCAATTCTTGACGCCGCTGAACTGCCCCTAAAGGGTTTTGATACTAATTTTAATAGATTTTTTGGCAAGCTTGAATAGGGATAAAGAATGCCATTTGCATCGGTTTTTAGAGCGGATACAGCCACATTATTACCTCTGTAATTAAGGTGATTCCACAGTACTTTTTGTGCAGAGTTAAAAACCGGATCAGATACTTTCAATACCAAATCAACGTTGGCCATATCGAAATTATGATTGATATATTTCCAAGTATTGTTGTTATAGGTCGCAACATATTGCTCAATGCCGCCCGCAAGCACGAACATCGTTCCATTTTTAACTATTTTTCCGTTGATATCCACGTTCCATTTGTTATTAACCAACGAAATTTCACCGCTATTAATAATATTGGTCGTTGGCGGCGTGGTATCTCGGGTAAGTGTAAGCACGCTTGTTCCTAAATTATTTGCTGAGTCGTAGCCTTTAAGAGTAAGCACGTTGTCTCCCTCGGACAAAGCCGTGCTGTTTCCTGGTATCAGGTTGGTTTGTAAACTTCCTTTTGCAACGCCTGCCCCAGAGAGAAGGGATTGCCCCCCACTATTCACCAGTTGATATCGAATAATGTCCCTATCTGGCCGCCAGGTAAACTGACAGTATGAAATAGCTGTTTTGAGTTCAGATGCCAGCGTCGCAATCAGGGGGTTATCGGGTGAGTTAATCACAGTTCTATTTTGAGACACTATGTTGAGCCCAGGACTTCCTACCACAAATTGAATATTAATGGTCGCAGCAGGAGATTCGTTACCAGCCCTGTCACGAGCCGTTAAGCGACCTGACGATTTTTCAGGGTATAGCAAGAACGAGAATGAGGGTGTGTTGGAAAAGCCCACAATTTCAACACCATCAAACCATAAAGAGGTATTGGCTTCTCTGTTACCTGTCACTTGAAGATAATTGGCAGAAGACACCGCCAAAAATACCTTAGAAACGGAATTAAAAGACAACCCGGATGTTTGGATTACAGGCTCAGCGGGGGGTGTTTTATCTTCCCCAATTGTAAAGGTATGAAAGGGAGAGCTCGAACCTGTATTATCCCTCAGAAAAACATTATAGGTGGTAACACCTGGGGGATAGGTAATTTGATACGCCCAATTAGCACTGCTGGTAAGCGGGGCAATCTCAATCACATTATGCGAGACCACACTCACCCCTTGGACCAGTTGCGTATTGGTATCTTCCAAAAAAACACTAAAAGAGTGCGTCCCATCCGGTCCAGAAGGCTTCACGCCATATAAAATGCGAGTCGTACCGGCATCTTCAATAACATGTCCAGGACTATTGTCAATTTCGACAACGTTCACCAATTGAATACGGTCTTCCAGATTAGGATTCGTAGAATCGATGTTAAATTTCTGAAAGGTTTTGGGCTCTGAAAAATCCCATTGAGTCGGCGAAAACTTATTACCTGAATATACTTTCCAATAGTAATAACCATCTTGAAAAGTTACATTCAGAGAAGTGAAATTTCCAGGTTGCCACCCCGTATCATAGACAGCGACACTGTCAATATTGACTGAAGGAGGGGATGAATCCCAAGCAGCCACTTTCCAAAACTTGACCCGATATTCAATCGCATCCCCATCTGAATCAGTAGCGGCATTCCATCGAAATGTCATGTTGTGTGTGGCAAGCCATGTGTCATAAAAAGGAGACACTGGCACTGGTTTTGTAGGGAGGCTATTCACTTTAAGTGTCTTGATAAGATGTACGCCATCCGCAACTTTATCGTTTGGCCATACTTCAATATTGAGGGTAGCTCCGGACATAGCAGGCGTAATGCTATAGGTATTTGTCGAGGCTGTAGAACTGGATACGAGTGTTGTGGATACAGTTCGATTGCCACTCACAAGGCTATAGCGATAATTAAAATAAGGACTGTTTTGAGTAAACCCTAATGCAGAATTATCCGGCTGAGTATACTCACTGCCGTTAACAGAAACCGCATGACCCTCTTGATAGCCCCAGTCCGCGTATCCGAGCGCTTGAACAGTGACCTTATCTTGGGTCAGTAATCGGGTCGTCAGCGGAGACGTGGTTTGAATACTTAAGGCTGACACAGTGGGAATTTGATTAACCCAATTCAATTTTACCTCAAAAGATCTTGTGGTAGTTTTGGGATTTGGCGTATACGGGGTAAAGGCAATGTCTTGGTCATAGTCGGTGACAGACAAAGTCACATTGGCGGTGCCAAAGGTATGGTCTTGGGGGGTAAAAACAATCACCTTATTCGGTTTATCCATAACATAAGAAACCAAGTGAGCCGGGGTCACATTCATTGTCACTGTCAATTTTGAATAGGCGTCTTCCACATCTGTCGCATCAAATGGCACTGACCATGGAATGTCATTTTCAGATTTAATTTGACGAGAAATCGTTGAGATAACAGGAGGATCGTTAATGGGAAGCCATGTCACAGAAATGGACACGGTTGTAACCTTGGGTTGAGGGATATAAAGGTCAGGTTGCGGCTTTGCAAACACCTGAGTTGGCAGGTCATCCGTATCCTGCAATTGAAGCACCATGGAAGTTGTTCCATATCTGTGTATTTGGGGGGTTATACTTAAAATATTCGAGGTATTTTGACCCTCTATTTTAGATACAAAAGCCACATCCGGAGTAGGAATTTTCCACTGCAGCTTATTGTTATATGTCGGCATAACATCTTCAAACAAGACATCATTTTTATAGCCATTCAAATTCAAAACGGCTTTAGATCCTTCATTCACCACAAACGTTTTAGGAATTGTACTCGCAATAATAGGACGATGATTGACCGGCCAAATACGAAAAATAAGTTTCTGACTAGCCACCCCATTCTGGGGATGATTATCCGATATATTCAAAGTCACAGGCTGATCTCCGTACCAATAAGGTGAAGAAGTTAATGTCATGGCATGTCCAGATGCAGCTGACCCAATTTTAATGGCAAGATAGGTGGTTCTGAAAAGGGCATAAACGTCAGCGCTATAAGGAATATTTCCCACTTGAGACACGGCATTACCTGAGACACTCAACGCCAAGTCACTCATGACATCGTCCACATCATCAATAAAGTCATCTAATCGAATCGGGGGTGAATCCCCCTCATTAAACCGAATGTTATACACCACATTTTGTACAGAGGGATCTCGATAGAGGGTGGTATCTCCGACCGTTGTTTTGAAAAAAGGAGGATCATTCACCGCTTTGACATGAATTCTGACATCCTGGCTCACGCTATTCCCTTGATCATCTCTCAAGGTCAGTTTAATAAAGGCCGCCTCTTTCCCATATCGGTTTCCAGCTTTAATACCTATCCCTACAGAGTCTCCGGTATTGGCATTGGGAGACACAATAAAATGAAGATCATCGACCGTATTCGGCAAGATATAGGCATTTTTTAATACATCTTCTGCCGATTTATACGGATTTTGTAAGGTGGTATAAGGCGTAACCTGCCATGTAAGACTTTGTTCGACAGCGGAATCATCCCATTTATAGGCGCTAAGCGGGGTTGTCCAATGAACATCCTCGGTTCCTGAAATGAGTGTGAGCCCCTCTAGCAGTTTCCCTGCATCCACTTTTCCAATAACAGGGGGGGTTCTGTCAGGAGTCATCGCCTGGGCGGAGAGGGTTACAGAGGTATTTCCAGCCGCATCGTGAGCAACAATTTTATTCACAAACCATGCGTTATCAGCGAGGCTTGAAGCCGACCATTCCACGGGGGTCTGTCCTTGAGCCACTGGAGACCATGTATAGGCTTCTCCTGTAATCATCCACTTAAAATCGAGATAGGTTTCGACTTGCCTACGCTCCTCTTCTGTTAAGAGTCGGTCAAAAACCAAGATTTCAGAAATATCCCCATTTAAAAAGTTTTGCGGCACATTATTTGAGCTCACCAGAGAGCCTCCCAAACTGCCATACACAGATATATCCCATGAAAAGGCTGTTGTTTGCGTGATAGGGTCTGCCCCATTAACCCATAATTTAGACTGCGTTCCGTTATAAACCGCTGTCAGCATGGTTTTTTGAGCCTCGTTAAACAAAGGATTTTCTGTCGTTAAAAAGGCCCCTCCATCCCCCGTTGTCATTTTCCATGTTTTATTGGTCCCTGCCGACATGCCCCATCCTGAAGTGCCATTTTCCATCATCATCACACTGTTTTCATTTTGGCTTGGAGACCCTGCTTTGAGTACAGCAAACACTGAAAATCGATTGGATGTCGCGTAACCATTTTCAACCGGCATAGTTAGATATTGACTGCCGTCAAAGTGGACAGCATCTTTACCTACTATCGGCCTAAAATCGGGTATCGATTGCGTGGCATTGTGATGTTTTCCACTTTTATCAACCCACGTATCTATGCGACCTTTTTGGACAAGAAGGGTACGCGGGTCTCTAGCGTCAAACCACATCCGCAAGCCAGGAACAACTTTTGGATTAAATATATTTGAGGCAGAGTACACATCGTAGGTGACAGCAGCGTGGATATTATCTGTCACCGACCAGTTTGCCACCAAGGATCCTCTGGAGGAATTCAAGGCCATTCCACTTGCCACTAAATTGATATTTAAAAACTGAGGGGGCTGATTGTCGACCGTAAACGAGGTGGTTTGAAACCATGCGCTCCAACTCAAACCATCATAGGCTCTGGCCAACACCGTTACGGTTGCGTCTGAAGGAACCGAAGCAAGGGTGTTCCATCGGACTCCCCAGCCATCAGACCGGTCTGTATCGATTCCTAAATTCACTGTCACGCCATTCACTTTCGCAATAAATTCTACCTGCGTTGTGATTAACCCACTTTGAGACAACGATAAGGGCAATGTTGCTCGAGAATAAGGCAAAGAAAGGCCTGCTAAGGCATAAATATTTGAGCTAAAATGAAGTCCATGAATCATTTTTTTATCATCGCCACTACTGGCCCCTTTAAACACAGGGCCTAGCGATTGAAATCGGGTTTGATGGGCATTAGCCGTGGCTGTGATGCCTCCAGAGTCAAATCCGGCTTGAGGCCATTGAAAATGGGAAGAACTCGACAATTGTCCCCATACACATAAGGGAAAGAACAAAACTGCCGCAATAAAAAACCGCATTTTTATACTCATTTTAGTTTTATTCCTATACCCATGCGATAACTCTGCCCAAAGTCCTTAGTCGGTTTGTACGCAAAATCGATGCTAGCGCCCTCTAAAAGTAATCCAAGCCCTATGGAAAGCGTTGATAGATCTGAATATGAATTATAGCCTCCTCTTAGCGCCAGCATTTGATATACCACATAATCAATTCCCACCCCAACATAGAGAACATCGTCTTGAGGGCTCACCACATGAGCAGAAAGGGTCAACGGATTTTTAAACCATTCTGAATGATACTGAACCCCTAATCGATAGGTCTGTGGAAGACCGGCTTCGACAGCCACATATTTGGCTTTCTGCAGGGTAATATTATTCACTGCAGCCCCTAAAGAAAAGGCAGAATTAGGCTGATAATTTATCCCCAGATCTAACCCCACGGTTGTCCCTTTTTGAGAATCAAGATATTGGACATAATATCGGCCTGCAGCCCCCAGTGAGACCTCTCCAATTTTATTGGCATAGGCAATTCCTGCTTGATAGGCTTGATTTGAGAAAGTGTCCCCTGTTCCAGATTTATCCTGAACGGTTGTGCGTATTTGAGTACCCGTATCGATCAGACCCGCATCGAAACCAAATACCCCAAGGGGGGTAGGCACAGCAACAGAAAGTGTTTGAAACGTGATGTCTTGGATATACCCTAAATGTTGAAAATAAATCTCAACTTGACGCTCGCTTGCAATACTTGCCGGATTAAGCGACAGTGCGCTTAAATCCATACCTGCCGTAAGAGCGTTTCCCACGGCGTCTGATTTAACGCTCGTACTAAGCTTAGAAAAATCCATAGCAGTGGTACCCACATTTTCTTGTGCTCCAAACAAAAGTGGAACGCACAAAAATAACCATGCGAGATATCCTGTAAAAATTTTAATACGCAAAGGACCAATCATGAGGCTCTCCTGGAAAATCACATTCCCATTTTAGCCTATATTCAAACATGACAGCTAGCGTTAGTTTTAGTCTGTCAAAAGCCCTTCCAATCGAAAGGGCCCTAAGAACCGATCGTGTTATGACATATATTAAAAATAGTAGGAAGATCCTATTTCAAAGTGAATATCAAATCCGTCTAAAGAATTCTTAAATCCAACTATCTCTCCCTTTAATTTTTCACTCGTAAACGAGGTGTAGTCTACTTTTATTTCCGGCTCAATAAACCATCTCTCTGAAACCTTAAAATAGTGCCCTACTCCGCCGCCCAACTCATACCCATTCATGCCTGAATTAGACTGAGTATTATTAGTAAACATAAGATGAAAATCTCCAGACAGGAACCACCCCTCTGAGCTATGTATTTTATCTTCAAAATACTTCCTCAGTTTCCCCTCAAGAATAATAACAGAAAGCTTATCTAGCGTTGCGGTCACAGGTTGATCACTCCTCGACAATATGATGGATTGAGTCATTGGTATCTCTCCTAATGAAAAGCCCAACCCCAATCCGTACTCCAGCAATTGATTTCTTTCCAGACTTTCATACCCTATTTTAATCAAAGGCGCATAATTCATCTTTAAGGTAGACTGAAAACTACGATAATCTATCCCAACCCCAAACCCTTTATAGGTATTCTTTTCATAGGCTTTGTCCTCGGCCTGAAGCGCATGCCCTACCCCACAAAAAAACACCACAAAGGCAACCATAAAAACAATCTTTTTCATTTTATTATCTCCCTAATCTTTTTTGTCAAAAAAACCGATATAAGCTTCTTCCAGAGTCTGTTGTAAAGAAGCCACTATCGCCTCTTTTAAATCTTTGTAATCCGGAGTACTGTCCCATTTTTTCTTTGATGGCAACGTCTTTCTCGTATGGTATTCAGCTGCCACCGTATTTGTCGTTGTATTAATTAAAAAAATATTAATTTGACTCGCGCCAACAGGATCTCCGGTGGCAACGGGACCAAAAAAGCTCTGTTCCGCTCCAAATTCAAAAATATCTAAATAGACAACATAGTCAAAGTCCTTTTTAAATTTTGTAAAATCATAGGGCGCAGGAGGGCCATCCGTATGCGGAGACTCTCGGAGATCTTCTTTGTTTAAAGGCAAGGCTACGAGGTTTGCAGAAAATCCTTTATTTTCAAATCCGGGACCAAACTTTTGCAAATAAAGCGACTGTGCATAAGGCGCTACTTTTACAGTCGCCAAATTATCACCCAGGTCCCCACTGAGAACATGCGATACAGCCATATCAAGCAATCCCTGTCCACCCATCCTTTCGAATGTGGCGCCTTCTGAGGTAGACTTCCACAAAAGTCCCACCCTCCCCTTTTGCGCTAAAACTTCCTTTGGAACCATGACATTGTGTGTGCATCCACACAGCAAAAAACAAACAAAGATATTTCCTAAAACCCTATATTTTTTCATAGAACTCCTTCTTGCGGATTATATATATCAAAAACAATTATTTATATGACGTTTTTATTGTACATATCATTTACAAAACTGTCTAATAATAAGTGGTTACGGGGTGCTCCAAAAAAAATTTAGCCCCGCCATGCGGTCTTTAAAAGCCCAGATTGATTTTCAACATAGTTAAGCATTCTTCTACGCTAAGGAGGCTGGTATCCAGGGTTACATCTGGGTTTAAGGGGATTTCATAAGGGTCATCAATTCCGGTAAATCCTGTTATTTCTTTATTGCGTGCTTTTTTATACAAGCCCTTGGGGTCTCTATATTCGCAGATTGCCAAGGGTGTTGAGAGATACACCTCAATAAACCGAAAAGGGGCCACACGTTGCCTAAACAGGGCTCTGGATTCACTGTAGGGCGCAATCAAGGCGCAGACCACATGCTTTCCCTCTTTGAGATAGGGTAATGTCAGTTCACTTACTTCGTTTAGATGGGTTAGCCTATCGGACTTAGAAAACCCCTTGGGTATAATGCTTGCCTGACGCAGTTGATCTCCATCCAAAAAAACAGCAGAGGGCACTTGTTCGCATAAAGCCTGAGCCAGGGTGGTTTTTCCTGAACCCGAAAGCCCCGTAAATAAAACCACGCTACCCATGATGATGGCGTTGGTAGACGGCTGCAACTTCGGCAATGGTGTGTACGCTTCGGGTATAGTCTAAATCAAAAATAGGCATGGTTTGAATGATCTTTACTAACGGAAGTTGTGGAAAAATTTTCCAAACCGATTGCAACGGGTTCCCCCATTGGTAAGGTATTAAATGGGTCATTTTTTTGACCCCCTTTACAGGGTGAAGGGCTAATGAGTCTACCCGATTATTGGCTCCGTGAAGCACGCTTATCGTTTTGAGGGGCAAAGGCTTTGACAAAAATCGAGGTGAAGGCCATCGAAAATAGGCCAATTCTGGACGCACAGGCTGGGTTTCTGATTCTAAAATGTGTAAAACCTTGAGGGTGTTTTTCCATAATTTAAGGGAGGGATATTCGGGCACCACGGTTGCTTCGGCATGGGGGAATACGAGGAACTGATCCGCCAACAAGGTTGCACCCTCTTGAATCAGTTTGGCTACGAGGCTTGATTTTCCTGACCCAGAGGCTCCTACAATGCCATGCGCTGATTGGTGATCCCAAGTGAGGGTGGCCCCTCGCAGAACCGTATATCCTCGACGAACCAATAGATAGGGAATCGCGGCACTTACCAAAAAGGTGATCACCGCAAGGTCATCCAGGGTTCTTTCTGTAAAAATAGAAAGTTTTTTCTCGTTTTCAATGACATAAGTCGCAATTCCGTCTACCTGCAGGGCCATTCGGGTTTCATCGGCCCAAATGCCTAAAGTAACAGGTGAAAAATGCTCTAAAGAAAGTGCGGTTCCCCTGCGTATTTCCACATCAACGGGTCCCTTTTCCTGCTGAAAAGGCAATGTGTAATCAGACTCAATATAGAGGTTATAACATCGATAGCTTGGCATGGGTTTTCCTAAAAAGCGAGATTAAACTATACTAGCATTTATGAGTCTTATTTTCAGCATCATGAGAACAACCCCTTGGGATGAAGAAACCTACCGACAAACCCTTCTCAAAACCTATCCAGGCTTCGCTTTCACCTTTATCACGCAAGGAAATGCACTCTTCGGAGGTTTCTCGCGGGATAGCACAGACCTCAACGATATTTATTTTCACGACAAACAACACCGTCTCACGGTCTGCACAGATGCCCTTATTATTAACCGATCCGAACTTTTTGAAAAATTGAACCTTACAGAAGACCCCTCTATTAACTCGGCAAGGCTCATGTGCTTGGCTTACCAAACCTGGGGGAAAGACTTTATCTCCCATATTGACGGAGATTTTGCCATCACTATTTGGGATCAAGCCCAAAACCAGTTTTTTGCCTTTCGCGATCGTGTTGGGGTTCGGCCATTGTACCTGCATACTTTGGAGCATGGCATTGCGTGTGCTACCTATCATGGCACACTCATTCCTTTGTTGTCTGTTCTTGAACAAGATCCTATTTATGTTCGAAATCTTGTTGCGGGCATATTTTGTTGGGGGACGCCCTATTACACGGGAACACTTTATCAAGGTATAGATGTTGTAAAACCCGCCCATTTTCTAGAATGGACCTCTAACAGACTCACTCAAACCCGATATTGGGATCTTCGTAACAACCCCATGTCTGGGGTCCCAACACTCAAAGAAGCCTTAGAAAAATTTTCAGAACTTCTGCATGCATCGGTCAGAAAATATGTTGGAGCACACGACAAAATTGCTCTTGAAGTCAGCGGAGGCCTCGATTCAGGTTCGGTTGCGTGTTTGGCACGCGCTTATTTTCCTGACAAACCCATGCAGGCTTTTTCGAATCAATTTCCCGAGAATCTTCCTAAAGACAAGGAAGCTCTTAAGCTTAAAGATGAATTTCCTTATGCAAAAGCTTTGTGCGAACAACTGAATATTCCCCTCAAAGGTATCTTGCCCGCAGACTTTTCTACCGAAGAAGCCTATAGTGCACTTGTACAATGGCTTAAGGGCGCCTTTAGGCACCGTTTTCCTTTGCAGCATTATCCCTATTATCAACAGGCCAAGGCCTTTGGTTCCAAAGTTATTTTTTCAGGGCATGGGGGCGATGAATATGTTTCATCTCGTTCTTATGAAATGCTGTGGGAACTTAAGAAATCGGGTCAATGGCTTAGGTACGGATATGAAATGACGCGGGGGTTTACCATTTCCAAAACATGGCAAGCGATTAAGCATCGGTTATTCAAAAAAGACGAAAGAGGTTTCAAAGACAAAGCCCTAAGACAAAACGATGCACTTTTAAGGTCCTGTTTTCCGGCTGACTGGGTAGATTTTATTCACCAAAACCAACGCAGTTGGGATCTTATTCGCTCGGCCAAAGAACGGGAATGGGATTATTACGAAGGACGATACTCAAGTGGCATGCAAGGACGTCTAGAAAGCAGTTATTTGGTGGGACAATTTTATGGGGTTTATTATTGTTACCCACTTCTCGATGCTCAATTGCTTCAGTACTATCACCATCTGCCGAGCACCTACAAACGCCGACATGGGCGTGGAAGATATTTGTTTTACCTGGCTCTAAAGCCATTTTTTCCCAAGAAGCATCTAGAGATTAATACGAAGAGGATTGTAACCCCATCTGCAATTCCACCGATAGATTTTTTAGAGAGCAATCAACCTACATGCGAGAATTGGCCAGAACAGTTGAAAAAATTTAAAATTCAAGCTGAAAACACGCAGCGGCTACTTCAACTTAGCGTGTCAAAAACTAAGGGTGTCCATCTCCGCTAGGGCCACTTCCTTTGTGACTCCCATTCTCAACCGTATTGTTTTCAATAGCATCGTAGTTTTTAGCAGAGACGGTGTCTCCTGCAATGACACATAATTCTGGTTTATTCCAAATGGGTTTATTCATATAAATTCCTATGTAGGGTCGAAGTTATTATTTTAAAAACAGTATACCTTAAGATGGCCCAGAATATCCAAACAAATTCATGACCTTGCTATGTTCACGTTTGAGTTGATTCTTTTGGTCATAGTTGAGTAAGGTTTGCTTGTCTGCTTTTTCCCTTCCTTCTCTAAAAAAAACGGTGGCCTTAGGCGGTTTTTCTTTAAAGCCCTCTTTTTGTTCTTGTTTTTTTACTTCCTCAAAAGAACTAAACCGAATGGCCTTTTCTAAACGTTCTTTTTCAGGGGTTACACCCAAAAACTCTAAGGCCTTAAAAAAGGTCGAATAGGTATTCTGGAGCATATCTTCGTAGCGTATAAAGTGAACGGGCATAGGGGCTTTTTTCCAGCTCAACACGTGCTGGCTCCATGTGAGTAGTTTTTGAGATAACTGCATCTGAAACGAATGTGTGCCATTTGACATGCCTTCTTGAGAATGCCCCATGGCATGCACTGTTTTACCATAGTCGTTATGGCCATTGTGGTGGGTATAAGAAATAGCCACATCCAAGGGATTACGCACAAAATACAGTGCTGCTTGCCCCTTAGGATTCCCCATTAAAGGTTGTCCATTAGGTAAATAGGTATAAGCATCATGGGCTTTGTGGAAAGTAAGGGTGTCTAAGGTCGCCCAATGGTCATATAGGGCAGGGCGTCTTAGTTCAATTTCACCCTCGGTCATTTCACACGAAGACAGCCCGTATTGATGATCAAAAGACCCTCTAGAACTTGAAATCCAGGCATCATCTAGGTTATTGATCGAAGCCGGGGTTTCTTCATTTCTAAAATAATTAGTTAAAAAAATACGAAACCATGTATTTCCTGATTTAGGATAAGAAGCCAGCCAAACAAGATTGAATCTAAAGGGTTCCATCAAGCACGGCAAAAACGAATTATCGCTTATGATAGCGCAGCGGTATTTAAGGTTTCATGAATAACAGGTACCGTTTTAGCCGAAATAAATCCTTGATCAATCACTTCCACACTCGGAATAGCCGACGCTTTTTTTACTTCGTTTTTCATTTAATCTTCCTTCTTTTCTAGAAATTTGTGAGACATGTCGATCTTCATCAATTATTTCCGAACTATACCTCCAGCTTTGACTGGCGTCAATCTTTTGGGACTTGTGTTTTCATGTGAATGTGATTGGCAATCCGAAGCATCTCTTGTCTATATTGTGTTTCCATGTTCATTAATTTAATAAACCGATAGCGATAGGTGTTTTTTCTGAGAAAAGACAATTTTTGAATGCCGTGACTCGATTGATAATGGATAAAAGGGCGATGCAGTTCGATGATCTCAGACAGGGGTAAGGGGGTGCGACAAAATTGATCTTGAATAGGTAGCGCATATTTATTGTCTTGAGGTCTGGCACGCCGGAGATTCTGTGTACCTATATTTAAAAGTGTTGTGGATTCTTCCCATAGCTTTAATTGAGGATAACTAGGTAAAACTATCGGAACCCCTTCTGCAGTCATCGTAATCGCTGTTATATCATCGGTTAAAATATGAGCCCCTTTTTGATAATATTGAGCTGCTAAAGTTGATTTTCCGGCCCCGCTA